>NZ_QTVB01000067.1:0-8153 GCF_003435965.1 Roseburia sp. AF42-8 | reverse complement strand
TTTCTTCCTTATATATATAGTAGTGTAAAAAATTAATTACCGAAAAATGCAGGTTTTACTTGACTTGACAGGTTTTTTTTGTTATAATTGTACTGATGTTTTCTAGCATAGAGGAGGTGGATTATTATGCATAAAGGTAAGATGACATTTCAGCCAAAAAACAGACAGAGAAATAAAGTTCATGGTTTTCGTAAAAGAATGAGTACAGCAGGCGGAAGAAAAGTATTGGCTGCAAGAAGATTAAAAGGAAGAAAGAAATTATCAGCATAGGCCACAACTTTTGTGGTCTTTTTCTTCTTATTACAAGACTTTTTTAAGGATTGAAAAATGGACTCATTGAAGAAAAACAAAGATTTCCAGAATGTATATCGCAATGGTAAGTCTTATGCGGACAAGTATCTGGTGATGTATGTTCTGGAAAATGGTTTGGAATCGAATCGAATTGGAATCTCCGTCAGTAAAAAAGTAGGAAATAGTGTAGTAAGACATCATCTGACGAGATTATTAAGAGAAAGTTACAGACTGCACGAAGAGATGTTTCATAGTGGTTGGGACATTGTAGTCATCGTAAGGGTGTCAGCAAAAAATGAAGGTTATCACAAGTTAAAGAGTTCATTGCTGCATCTTTCGAATCTTCATGGAATTATTTAAAGATAATATCGAAAAGAAGATGGAATGATTTTGAAAAAATTTTAATTGCAATCATTAAATTTTATAGAAAATATCTTTCACCAATGAAAACAACAAAGTGCCCTTATTGCCCGACCTGTTCTACTTATGGTCTGATTGCCGTGGAAAAGTATGGTGCAGTAAAGGGGGGAGCACTGGCTCTCTGGAGGATATTAAGATGTAATCCTTTTTCAAAAGGCGGATATGACCCGGTTCCATGATTAGGAGGTACGTTAAGTGTCAGAAATCATTTTAACTCAGTACAATGGTAAGATTCTCGGACCGATTGCGAAGGTCTTAGGATGGATTATGAATGGAATCTATTATGTGCTGAACAGTTTGTTTGGAATAGAAAATATAGGACTTTGCATTATTATCTTAACTTTGATTATTTATGCATGTCTTTTTCCATTAACCTATAAACAGCAGAAGTTCTCAAAGCTTTCACAGAAGATGAATCCGGAGCTTCAGGCTATCCAGAAGAAATATAATGGCAAAAGAGACCAGGTTTCCATGCAGAAGATGCAGGAAGAGACACAGATGGTTTACCAGAAATATGGTGTTTCACCGACCGGAAGCTGTATCCAGATGTTAATCCAGATGCCGATTCTGTTTGCTTTATATCGTGTATTCTTAAATGTACCGGCATATGTACCAGCTGTAAAAGAGAAGTTTTCTGCTCTTGTTACAGAGATTATGTCTATTGACGGCTTTGCGGATAAGATGACAAGCTTTGTTGATAAAATTAAAATTGCAGGTTTATCTGTTGATTTTACTGCTACGGATACAAATGTTCTTCATAATTATATTGTTGATGTTTTATATAAGATGAATACTTCCGGATGGAGTGAGTTAACAAAAGTATTTGGTAATCTTACCAATCTGGATGCAACTGAGAAATCCTTAGAGAAGTTAAACTATTTCCTTGGTCTTAACATTTCAAACAGCCCATGGAATATTATGACAACAGGCTTTAAGTCAGGAGCTTATTTACTTGCAATCGGTGCATTACTGATTCCGGTTATTTCTTTCCTGACACAGAGATTAAATATTAAATTAATGCCTACCGCTTCTACCGGTGAAAATGATGCAATGGCACAGCAGATGAAAACCATGAATCTTATGATGCCATTATTCTCATTTGTAATGTGTTTCACTGTACCGGTTGGTCTTGGTATTTACTGGATTGCAAGTGCTCTTGTTCGTAGTATCCAGCAGTGGGGTATCAACAAACGTCTTGATAAGATGGACTGGGATGCTATTATGAAAGCTAATCAGGAAAAAGCAAAAGCAAAGCGTGAAAAGAAAATGGGTCTGATTGAAAATCAGATTGCTAATGCAGCAAAGATGAGTACAAAAGCAAATGTTATTGAATCAGGTACTATGACAAAAGAAGAAAAGGAAGAAGCTTTAGAGCATGCAGCAGAGGTAAGAAGTAATGCAAAAGCAGGAAGTCTTGCTTCTAAAGCTAACAGAGTACGTGAATTCAATGAAAGAAACAATAAATAGAGGGGGTAATATACAATGGAATTTATTGAAGTTTCAGCAAAAACAGTGGATGATGCAATTACAGAGGCTTCGATTAAGCTTGGAACTACCAGTGACAAGATTGAGGTAGAAGTTATTGAGAAGGGTTCTACCGGATTTCTTGGTATCAAGAGTAAACCTGCAATCATCAAGGCACGGAAGAAGAATGATACGGTAGATAATATCCGTGAGTTTTTGGAAAATGTATTTTCTGCTATGAATATGGAAGTTACCATTGATATTAAGAAAGCAGAAGATGATAAGGTCTATGAAGTAGAATTAAGCGGTAAAGAAATGGGACTGCTGATTGGCAAGAGAGGACAGACTTTAGATTCTCTTCAGTATCTTACAAATCTTGCTGTTAATAAACATTCGGATGGATATATCAAAGTTAAGCTTGATACCGAAGATTACCGCCAGAGAAGAAAAGATACTCTGGAAAATCTTGCAAAGAATATTGCATATAAGGTTAAGAGAACAAAACGTCCAGTATCTTTAGAGCCAATGAATCCATTTGAAAGAAGAGTGATTCATTCTGCATTGCAGGGTGACAGATATGTAGAAACCCACAGCGAGGGAGAAGAACCTTTCCGTCATGTAGTTGTTACATTAAAAAAATAATTTAAAAATTTTATAAGAAAATGATTTCATAAGAGTATAAATAGATATAATTATACCGTTTTATAACTCTTATATATTACACAGATAATATAAGAATTCTTATATTAAGGAGATTTCTATGAAAACAGAGACTATTGCAGCAATTGCTTCCGCCATGACGAATTCAGGAATTGGAATCATCCGTATTAGTGGAGAAGATGCTTTTGATGTAATTGATAAGATATACCGGCCAAAAAAAGGAAACAAGCTTTTATCACAGTGCAAGAGTCATACGATTCATTATGGCCATATTTATGATGAAGATGAAATAATAGATGAAGTAATGGTTCTTCTGATGCGGGCACCGAACAGTTATACCAGAGAAGATACGGTAGAAATTGACTGCATGGTGGAACACTTGTGATGCGGCGTATTTTAGAAGTTGTGCTGAAGAATGGAGCAAGACCGGCAGAACCGGGAGAGTTTACCAAGCGTGCATTTTTGAATGGGCGTATTGATTTAAGCCAGGCAGAATCTGTCATGGATGTCATTTCTTCAAAGAATGATTTTGCATTGAAAAGTTCCATGCAGCAGTTAAACGGAGCTCTTACAGGAAAAATCAAAGAAATTCGTGGTAAAATCATACATGAGATTGCATTTATTGAGTCTGCTTTAGACGATCCGGAGCATATCAGTATTGATGGATATGGAGAGAATCTTCTTATTATAATAGATGAACTGATGCATAAGATGAATCAGATGATTGCATCTTCGGAAAATGGCAGTCTTTTAAAAGAAGGCATTAATACAGTGATCGTCGGAAAGCCAAATGCCGGAAAATCTTCTTTATTAAATGTGCTGGTGGGAAGAGAGAGGGCAATTGTAACGGATATTGCCGGAACTACCAGAGATGTATTGGAAGAGCAGATTAATTTAAATGGCATAACACTTAATATTATGGATACCGCTGGAATCAGAAGTACTGAGGATGTGGTAGAGAAGATTGGTGTGGATAAAGCACTATCCCTTGTGGATAAAGCTGATTTTATCATCTATGTAGTGGATACTTCTACTGCATTGGATGAAAATGACGAAAAGATTATAGATGCCATCCGGGAGAAGAAAGCCATCATTTTATTGAACAAATCTGATTTAATCCAGGTAACCGGAGAAGATGAAATCAAAGAAAAATTATCCGGTGCAGATCATAAGATGATAGCTATTTCTGCAAAAGAAAATATTGGAATTGATGTATTAGAAGAGACCATTACGGAAATGTTTTTCCATGGAACGATTTCATTTAACGATGAAGTTTATATTACTAACATTAGACATAAAAACGCATTGATTCAGGCAGTAGAGAGCTTAAAGTTAGTAAAACAGAGTGTAGAAAATGGAATGCCGGAAGATTTTTATTCCATTGATCTTATGAATGCTTATGAAGAACTGGGTACTATTATTGGAGAAGCAGTAGAAGATGATCTGGTTAATGAGATTTTCAGTAAATTCTGTATGGGTAAATAATTATATTTAGATAGAAAGAAGGATAATGAAATGTCGGTAATCGAAGAGACATATGATGTGTGTGTGGTTGGAGCAGGTCATGCAGGTTGTGAAGCAGCACTTGCCTGTGCCAGAATGGGGCTTGAAACCATTATATTTACAGTAAGTGTAGACAGTATTGCGATGATGCCTTGTAATCCTAACATTGGTGGAAGCTCCAAGGGACATCTGGTTCGTGAAATTGATGCTCTGGGTGGACAAATGGGAATTAATATTGATAAAACATTTATCCAGTCGAAGATGTTAAATAAATCTAAGGGTCCTGCAGTGCATTCTCTTCGTGCCCAGGCAGATAAGGCAGCTTATAGTATGGAAATGCGGAAAACGCTGCAGTCTACTGAACATCTTACCATAAGACAGGCGGAAGTATCTGAAATTATCACAGAAGATAATAAGATTGCCGGCATTAAAACATTTTCCGGAGCAATTTATCACAGTAAGGCTGTTGTATTGTGTACCGGAACTTATCTTCGGGCAAGATGTCTCTATGGAGATGTGATTAATTACACAGGACCGAATGGGTTGCAGCCTGCTAATCATCTTACTGATTCTTTAAAAGCCCATGGAGTAGAAATGTTCCGCTTTAAGACAGGAACTCCGGCAAGAATGGATAAAAATAGTATTGATTTCAGTAAAATGACCGAGCAGACCGGCGATGAGAGAGTAGTACCATTTTCCTTTACTACAGACCCGGAAAGTGTTCAGATAGAGCAGGCATCCTGCTGGCTTACCTATACAAATCCGAAAACTCATGAGATTATCCGTGCAAATCTCGACCGTTCACCAATTTATGCTGGTGTTATTGAAGGAACGGGTCCTAGATATTGCCCCTCCATTGAGGATAAAGTGGTAAAATTCGCCGATAAGGAAAGACATCAGGTATTTTTGGAGCCGGAAGGCTTAAATACCAATGAAATGTATGTCGGTGGAATGAGCAGTTCCCTGCCAGAGGATGTTCAATATGAAATGTATCATACGGTTCCGGGACTGGAGCATGCGAAGATTGTAAGAAATGCATATGCTATTGAGTACGACTGTATCAATCCAAACCAGTTGTTACCTACGCTGGAGTTTAAGAATATCAAGGGATTGTTCAGCGGCGGCCAGTTTAACGGAAGTTCCGGCTATGAAGAAGCTGCAGCCCAGGGTATTGTTGCTGGAATCAATGCAGCTTTATATGTAAAAGAGAAGGAACAGCTTGTATTGCATCGTTCCGAGTCCTATATCGGAGTGTTAATTGATGATTTGGTTACAAAGGAGAATCATGAGCCATATCGGATGATGACATCCCGTGCCGAGTATCGTTTATTACTGCGTCAGGATAATGCAGACCTTCGTTTGAGTAAATATGGTTATCAGGTCGGACTCATTTCTCAGGAAAGATATGACTGGGTAGTAAAAAAAGAAAAATTAATTCAAGATGAAATAAATAGGGTAGAGTCAGTAACTATCGGTGCTAAAGACAATGTACAGAAACTTTTAGAGGAATATGGAAGTACTCCTTTGAACACCGGAACCCGTCTTACCGAACTGATTCGCAGACCGGAACTGGATTATGAAAAACTTGCTCCAATTGATGAAGGCAGACCAGAACTTCCGGAAGAAGTACAGGAACAGGTTAATATTAATATTAAGTATGATGGATATATCAAACGTCAGATTAAACAGGTGGAGCATTTTAAAAAATTAGAGAATAAGAAAATTCCGGATGATTTTGATTATGATGCAGTAGACAGCCTTCGTATCGAAGCAAGACAGAAGTTAAAGCTTTATCGCCCGGTTTCCATTGGACAGGCTTCAAGAATTTCCGGTGTATCACCTGCAGATATTACGATGTTGTTAGTCTATATGGAACAGATAAAAAAATAGGAAGAAGAATGAGAAGAATGAGGATATCTTATGGCATATGATTTTACAAAAATGAGAAATATTCTATCAGATTGGAATTTAGAACTTACTGCAGAGAAAGAGCAGCAGTTCTTGACTTTCTATGAAATGCTGGTAGAAAAGAATAAGGTAATGAATCTTACTGCAATCACAGAATTTGAGGATGTTGTGGAGAAACATTTTTTAGACAGTATTTCTCTTTGCCAGGTGATGGACTTAAAGAAGCCGCTTACTTTGTTGGATTTGGGAACCGGAGCCGGTTTTCCCGGAATTCCACTTAAGATTATGTTTCCGGAGCTTAAGATTACTCTGGCGGATTCCTTGAATAAAAGGTTATTATTCTTAAATGAAGTTATGGAAGCACTTAATCTGAAGGATATTGAAACGGTTCATGGAAGAGCAGAGGAGCTTTCTAAAAGAAAAGATTATCGTGAATCCTTTGATTTATGTGTTTCCAGAGCAGTTGCAAATTTATCCACATTAAGTGAATATTGCCTACCATTTATTCACACAAGCGGCAAATTTATCTCTTATAAGTCTGGAGAGGTGGAAGATGAGCTGAAGGATGCAAAGAAGGCAGTTTTCGTGCTGGGCGGCGAGATAGAGGATGTAATTCACTTTACACTGCCGGATAGTGACATTAAACGTTCTTTTGTGGTAATTAATAAGGTTCATGCGACACCAAAAGCATATCCACGTAAGGCTGGAACTCCATCAAAAAGCCCTTTAAAGTAAAAATTAAAATTAGATTAAACTACTGGAAACATGTTTGGTTCTTTCTTTTCTACTATAATTTTTCTCGATAGTTGAGTAAATAAAAAGGATAACAAATTTTCGTTTGTTATCCTTTAAAGATTTATACGTTGTTTTCAATGACTGGTTTTATTATTGTAAGAACATTAAAACAATATCTTTAAATTTATCCGCGTTTCAAGCTGGGGAAGATATCTGGAATTGGAGATGTAGGTTGCTTCAATATTCTTATTTAAGTGAAGATATTTTTCTGTAATAGCTACGGCATTATTTCTTTCTCTACTGGAAATGATGTAGAGATTGTCTGCTTTTTTCACAGCATTGGTGATATCAATATTGACATAATTTCCTTTGGTGCTGGCAAGCAGATATTTTCCGGCACTGTTTCCTTTGTGTGCAGATTCAAAGTAAGTATCTTCTAATTTGGATGAAAGGAATGTTTTCTTGAAGATATATTTACTTTCAATGTAATTGCGGATTCTCTTGTGATGCATAATCAGGTTATAGATAAAGGTACCAAGAATTGGAATCTCTAAAATAGTTTTGGCAGCCTTTGTTTCTTTTGTAGGTATCTCCCTGATGATATTGATGTCAGATGGATTAACCAAAATAATTTTTTTAAAGTTATCCGGCTCCATTGCCTGTGCCATAATGACGAAAGAAGAAGAAATACCAGTTACGACTATATTTGCCGCTTCTTTTACAATGTCGTGGATAAAATTATTAATTAACTGTACGTATAGGAAGTTGGTATAGGTAATACCTGGTTTCTCAGAACGGCCGCAGCCAAGCAGGTCGATAGTGTAGACGGTATGTTTCTTTTCCAGGCGGTGTACAATCTTACTCCATTCTTTGGCGGAAGAAGCAGGATTCAGTTCATGAATCAGAACAACCGGAGTTCCTTTACCGGAAACAGTATAGAAGACGTCACCATTTTTCCAGTGATACATATTTCCTTCTTCGGTAGTTAAAAGATTTTTTTGTCCTGCAGTATAATCTACAATTCTATTTATAATATACATGCCGGCAACAGCAGTAGTAGTGATGCCGATTACTTTTTCAGGTTTCTGTTCATTGTAATTCCTCCCTAAAGTTTATGATACTTTTATTATAAACAAAAATATGCTGCTTTACAATTAAAATCATAGAATAAG
>NZ_QTVB01000066.1:0-8233 GCF_003435965.1 Roseburia sp. AF42-8 | reverse complement strand
AATTGTCATTCATATCACTTTTTTCTAAACTCATCAATTATAAGGTCATCACAACTAATTGAATCATTTTTTATTTGTGCTTTTTTATTTCCGCTACCAGTTCTTCATACTTACGTTCGTCAATAATATATTTCCGTTTAATCAGTATATAAGCAGCTCCTATAGAAATTACCGGAACAGCTACAATTCCAAGACGCAATATAAATCTTTGTCCGGCATCTGCTGTCTGAATAAATTTATCTGCCTGTACAATTACATTTTCCGAAGTAAGTTCTCCTGTACCAGCTTTTATTTCTAATCCGGATATTTTCTGACTGATTGCATAAATATTGCTTATAATCAGTATTAACGCAACAACCGCCTGATCAACTGCACTTGCCAGCTTTGTTGCAAAAGATCTTACTGCTGAGATAATACTGTCATGTCGTTCATGAAACCGGACTTCATCATACTCTATGGTATTATTTAACATGACAATCATCGTCATATTGAATGCCCCCTGCGAAAAGAAGATTAGAAAACCGATGATATTCAGTAAAACAACACTTTTTGGTACAATGTAGCCTACACTCATAAAAAGTATATACCCAATGACTGTAATGCTGGTAGCTGCAGTTATAATCTGATTTCGTGTGAATTTTGAGGAAAGCCACGCAAAAGATGCCTCTGATATCAGCGTTCCTAATCCATACATAATTGTAAACCAAAATACAAGACTGCCACCTACAGAATATCCAAATTCAAAATAAAAGAAATTCATTCCAATCATAATCAGAAGACCATTTCCGATTTGGAATAATAAACATGCAATTCCAATCACTATCAACTGATCATTTCTCAGGAATATATGAAACATATCTTTTAATGACAGTGTTCTCTTCTTTTCCGGTCGTTTTCTCTCTTTTACTCCAAACACTGTAAGTAGCTGGAAACCAATAAAACAAAAAGCAATCACAATCGCAGCCGTCCGATATGCCATAATCGCATTTCCAGCTACCATATCAGGGAGCAGACCTGCAACAGAAAACTGTCCGATACAGATAAAAATTCCCTGTACGGTTACCAGCCAGTTCCGTTCTCCCGGATCTGATGTAAGACTCGGCAGCATTCCCCAATAGGCAATATCATTCATTGTGTAAGTCATTCCCCATAAAAGATATCCCACTCCAAAAAATGCAACAAATCCCCATCCTTCCGGCCTTACTGTAAACAAGCAGATAATTATCAGGCTGTTTAAAATTACTCCTATAAAAATCCACGGTTTAAATTTTCCGGCTTTCAAATGCGAATTTTCAATAATAATTCCCATCATTGGATCATTAATGGCATCCCACAGCAGACACACTACCATAATTGCTGATATTACTGCATATTGGGCAACTGTCAGTTTCATCGTATATTGAATATATGTAAGAAGAAACATAGAGACAAGTGCATACGCCATATCTCTTCCGGTTGCTCCTATACAATAGCTCCATTTTGTGCGTTTATCCAATTTATTGTTTTCCATATACGACTTCCCCCTCTCTCTATTTCTTCAGCAGTCTTTTTAAAGCCTGCAGATATTTTTTATTTGCATTGTAAACTAACATATCGATTAACTTCGGAGTTGCAATTCCACCACTGGTTGCAATCAGTCCTTCCAGATTTCCTTCTTCGACTCCCATTTTTACCATTTTAAAGGCCGGGTCCCGCTCTGATTTTCCCCGAAGTATAATCTTAAGTCCAATATGTACGACTCCACGAACAATTTTTCCAAACATTGAGACATTTACCACATCCTGATAGGAATCGTAAACCGTATACTCTCCACGCTTTTTTTCTTTGTCATGTTTCGGTTCACCGCCTAATAGCTGATAAAATTGTTCTGCACTGATTTCCATTCCATGTGGCTGCTCTCTAAAATAATCCGGAAACAGTTCTCTTTCATTTCTAAAATAACTATTTCCTACTACTTCCATATTCGCCTTTAATTGCAAATCATGTACCGATGCTCCGATACAGATCTGATATTTGCCGCTTAACATGGAAAAGGCTTTTTTCTCTACATCATAGACGGAAAAACTTCTTTCATCCAGCTCTAGTATAACTTCTTTTTCTTCACCCGGATGCAGATATATTTTTTGAAATCCCTTTAGTTCTATATGGCTTCTGATAACATCTGATTCAATCGGGCAGATATATAACTGTGCTATTTCTGCTCCACTCACTTTTCCGATATTTTTAATTTTAAAACGAATTTGTATCTTTCCACCACTATATACTTCCGGTACATTCAATTCCGAATAGGAAAAAGAAGTATAGGAAAGTCCATAACCAAACGGATATTTTACCGGAACATGGAATGTCTCATAGTAACGATAACCTACAAAAATGCTTTCCCTGTATTCTACATCATCATTCGGAGGTGCAAAATATCTCCATGCCGGAGTATCTTTTTCTGAAAGCGGAATTGTCTCTGCCAATTTACCGGATGGATTCACCTCTCCACTAATTAAGTCAGCAACAGATTCCCCTACAGCCTGTCCTCCGAGGTACATGTGAAGAATTGCTCCTACATTCTTTTCAAAACTAAAATCCATAGGCGCACCACCGAAACTAATTGCTGCAATATGATTTTTTCCGACAGTTTCTGCAATTTCAGCCAACAGCTCTTCCTGATTTTGAGGGATTTTAAGATTTTTCCTGTCGTATCCTTCTCCTTCATAAGATTCTGTAAGACCGATAAAATATAGAATCACACAATCCTTTTTTCTATATTCCTGTTTCAGTTTTTCTATCGTATCCTGTAGTTGCTTTTCTCCTAATTCCTCCGTTTCATTCTGATATCCCTGTATATAAGTTACCTGATATCCTTTTTCACGTATTGCTTCAATCGCATTTGTCATCTTCGTCGGCTGGATATGACTGCTCCCACCTCCCTGAAACCGCATCTGCCTGGCAAGCTCTCCAATAATGATTACCTTCTTCTCTTTTCCAATTGGCAAAACACTATTATTTTTCAAAAGTACTGCACTTTCATTTTCCAGTTTACGTGCCACCTGATTCTGTTCTTCCATATCTACCTCATAATTTTCTTCTATATTTTTATGAAGTGATACAAAATTCTGCAGAACATTCTTAGTCCAGTTATCCAGTTCCTGATCCGTAATCCGGCCATCCTTATACGCTTCTTTTAACACATCTGTGTGGAAGCCTTTCGGATCTGGCATTTCCAGTGTCAGACCATTTTTCATACAGCTTACAATATCATTTGCTGCTCCCCAATCCGACACCACACCACCTTGATATTTCCATTCTTTTCTCAGAACATCTGTCAGTAAGTATTTATTTCTTGCTCCAAATTCGCCATTAATCCTGTTGTATGAAGCCATTACAGAAGTCGGTTTTGCTTTTTTCACAACTTCTTCAAAAGCCGACAGATATATTTCCCTAAGAGTTCTTTCATCAATCTGACTATTGGATGTCATTCGTCTTGTTTCCTGTGAATTAACAGCATAATGCTTTAAACTCGTACCTATTCCAAGGCTCTGTACACCTTCGATATATCCCGTTGCCAGCTTTCCTGTCAAATACGGATCTTCACTGAAATATTCAAAATTTCTTCCGCATAAAGGAGAACGCTTGATATTGATTCCGCAGCCTAGCACAATGGATATCTGCTCTTTTTTTGCTTCTTTCGCAATCGCTTCACCCATCTTTTTAACAATAGCAGGATTCCAACTGCAGGCTATTGCACTTGCAGTTGGAAAACAGGTTGCTGGCTTACTGGTTTCAATATCCCCAATCTTTTCCTGTTCCAGTTTTCGAATCCCATGTGGTCCGTCTGTCATCATAATAGAGGGGATTTTCCCATTACAGTCATAAGTATGCCAGTCACCAACACCGCCTAAAAGCCGGATTTTTTCATCTATTGTTAACTGTTCACATATTTTATCAATGTTCATGGCTTATCCCCTCTTTCAAAGTCCATATCTAATGCCAATATTCTGTCGAAGTTGTTATCCATTGTGATTCATCTCTGCTTGGATATGTATCTGAGTATTTTTCTGCACGTTCTATCATTCTGATATACGCTTCAGCCGAATTAAATGTTGCATTAATATCCACAATATTGCTATTGGTTGACATCTTTTTCCAGAAATCTGGTACTAAACCATAATGTGCAACACCACGATCACCGTTAACATCAAATGTGACATTTCCTGTAGTTTGTTTATTAACCTTTGCTGTTACTCCATCCGCATAAATTCCCGGATATAAATCTGTAAAAGTGTCATAATCAACTGTATCGAAACTTTCTTGTACTTTATCAAAGTTCGGTAACATGCATGCACCATTAACATCGCTTCCATACGGTATTCCAAGAATCATGTCATCTGACTCATCATCGTTCATGTTATACCATGTAGTCGGCACTTCGTATGGTCCGTCATATTTAAAGTAATTTTGATTATCCAATATTCCTGTAGTCGGTGTTTCTGAATTATTACTCAGTTCTATCATATATTCCAGATAATCCGTTGCACATCTCTGATGTCCTGTTGTTGTTTCCCACATCATAGGTGATATAATTCCACCAAGCTGATATATTTTTATCATACGTGGAATATCCAATTGTTCCCATGCCTCATCTTCTGGATTAAACATATCCAAAATTCTTGTATGAGAACATATAATTCCCGGATATTTTTCTTCCCATAAGATATCCAAGGTATCATTTAAGGACTTGTCACTCATGTGATCAAGTTCTATAATCATGTGTCTGTTTATCATCTGATGAATCATCCATTTTCCAGTCTCTGTAAGTCCCTCAACATTGGCATGTCCCTGTGCATCTTCTGGAAGATCTGCTTTCGGCTGTTTGTAGAATACTCTTGGATTGGTGCTTACCTCTGGTTGATAAAAATCTGATGTTTTCAGGTAATTCATAATACTGAATATTTCCCCCTGATATAACTGACATCCTCCGAAACCGTTATTCAATGCATGTATCATATAAAAACTTCTTATTCCCAGATCATATACTTCATCCAATTGCTTTTCTATATTTTCCAGACCTGTGTTCATTTCTTCTTCTGTGATTTCTCCAGCATTATATTTTCCAACAAAATCCGTATCTGCACCAAAAATTGTGTCTACTTCAATTCCTAAGAATACAGCCATTTTGCCCTGACTGATCACATCTCTTGCCTGTTCGGATGATGTTACAATTCTAAACCATCCTTCATTCGGTCCACCACACTGTGCATCTATATAATCCTGCATTTTATATACATACTCTATTTCCTGTCGGATTGCGTCCATATCATTTGTTACGCCATTTTTATAAGGCGGAAGTACATTGGTAACTTTTCCTAATATTTCATTATTTACGCACTGATGTACCAGCACTCTTTGCCCCGCCAGATAGGAACGCTCCAGCCATTTATAGTATGTCTGTTCGTGGTTTGTAGAATAACTTGTAGGCCAGTAACTAAAATTTGGATATCCCGATGTATTATGTGTCGTTGCACCATCTACTGCTTTTCCCCAAATATCATACGCTCCATTTACTCCATGCAGATCCGTACAATCATTGAGTGCATCTGCAATTCCCAGGGGACTAAATGCATCTCCATTAAATACAACTTCTCCTGATCCTTTGTTATGACACAAATGTGCATGAGTATCTGCTGTTCCGATAATGTTTTCACCACTTGACGGTCTCGCCATCACGTTCGATGTCGTTATTGGATTCCCATCCCCGTCATAAAAATCAATATTTATATCGGCTTCCGGAAACGGATTATTTCCTTCTGTAAGTTCCAGTTCAAACCGGCATGTATCATCCACATTGTCTTTCCAAACCAGTGAAGTTCCCTTAATTCCAACATATTTCTTTTTAACATAAGAATAAAAAGAAAAGGAATTATCTTCATACTGCTCTACTTTAAATCGCGTCTTATCTGACAATGTCTTATTTCGGACAATTGCATTAAAAGTGTTATATGTGAGATACTTGCTATCCTGATCAAAAAGAATATATTCTCCCAAGTCAGATGCTTTAAAGTAGAATGTCATTCCACTATCGGCTGTATCTGCCTGAGCTTCATATCCTGCTTTATTTCCAAGCAAGTATTTCCCATTACTGATAGACTTGATTTTAAAATAATGATTGGCCAGTGAATAAATACTTTGTTCCGAAGAACTTTCTGTCTCTGCTGTTGCTGCATAACAATTACTTGGATATGCAAAACCACCAACAGAAGTTCCAACTAACAGCATTGCCAGTAAAAAAATTACTTCTTTTCGTTTCATAGCATCTATCTCCTCTCTCTTAATCTCTTAATTGCATTTTATCTATTTCCGGCATATAATTATATTGATTTATCGTGTTTTATGTCAATTTATCGTGTTTTTGACAGGAGGAATTACCTATGTATAAAATGAAGTCAGACATCAATTTTTCACTCACACATGAAATGTTGGAAAATGCAGAAAATGAACGGATACATACATCTTATGCACAGGAAAAAGCAATTCTCGAATGTGTTTCAAACGGAGATATTCACGCATTGGAGAATACCTATTATTCACTCCCAACAACTGTTTACGGAAAGATGACCTCTTCCAATTCCAAATTAAAATTACTTTTTTATGCAAGTATTGCTAATACAACTTTAGTTACCAGATATGCCATCGAAGGAGGACTTAATGAGGAAACTGCTTTTTCCTTAAGTGATGTATATATACGAAAAATGGAACAATGTACCGATGTTGACGCTTTAATGAAATTAAATGAACAGATGGCTATTGAATTTACGCTTCGTGTTGCTGAAGCAAAAAAGACGCCAAAAAACTACTATTCACCAGCTATTTCTCGCGTCATTGATTATATCTATCATGGTAAAAATAAAACTTTAACCTTAAATCAACTGGCATCTTTAGTTAATTTAACACCTAAATATCTGTCTGCCCTGTTCCATAAAGAAACCGGACAGACGCTTACTGTTTTTATCCATAAAGTTCTTATTGAAAAAGCACAGAATTTACTGGCACATTCCGACTATAGTCTGGGTGAAATCAGTACTTACTTGAATTTTTCATCTCAAAGTTATTTTATTTCTATTTTTAAGAGATACACTGGTATAACTCCCGGACAATATCGTAAAATGCATCGCCAGATTAGTTGGTAAAATAGAAAATAAAATAAGAATATCGATGATTAAACGTTACTATCGCCAGAACTTTTCTCGTCTTGAAGATAAAAGAAAGCTACCAGTTTTTCCTCTGATAGCTTTCCATTCATTCTTGTTCTGTTGGGAACATCGCTGCTTCCAGCTTATTCATCTCTGTATCCGAAAGACCATATTTTCCTGAATTATCTTTTTCCACGGATACTTTTACAGTAACAGTTTTTCCATAACTGTTCTTTTCAAGACTCTTCTGGACACTTTCTGTTAATACGGCTGCAAAGACTTCCGGAGCATTTCCATCCAATCCCTGCTTTATTTTTTCGTTGCTTACCTCTGTAGAGCTTTGTTGCAATGTCTGAAATACATTGGATGGTTCAACTTGTACACTTACTGTATAAACTCCATCCTCTTCTTTCACATCCTGTACTTTGTATTTTGCCAGTTTCTTTACTTCTGTCAGTTTTTCCGTATAATCAGCAATTCCTTTATCCGTAATGTTATCGGAATCATCAAATTGCTTTTGGATGCTCTCATTAAAATCCTCTTCGATTTCTTTGCATCTTTTTCCGAGAGTTCTAACAGATTCGCATAGTCCTTATATTCTCCATGATAGTATGCATCAAGAGAACTTTGGGCGTAAGATTTGGCATCGAAGTCTGGTTGTTTAGAGCACGCACTAATCCCAATACTTAACATTATCGTTCCCAAAATCATTAGATACTTTTGTAAGTTTTTCATCCTGTTATCCTCATACTTTTACTTTACAAAAAAATCCACAAATTTTCCGGCCTTTGATGGTAGTTTAAATTTATATTCTTGTCCTTCATACTTGAAAGAAAACTTTCCACCAAATAATCCGGCTTTTCCTTGGATATTTTTCATATTTGGAATATAAATTTTTGCTAATTGTTTGCCATAAGAATTATCAATATTGGCTCGGTGAATATATAAAATATCTTCATATACACTCAGCAATACTAATCCCTTAACGCTCCCAATAAGACCACCTATTTTATTGCTAAGTGATGCATAAATGTAATTATTTTTTTTCATCT
>NZ_QTVB01000065.1:0-8509 GCF_003435965.1 Roseburia sp. AF42-8 | reverse complement strand
ATTTAAAGCAATTAAACTGGTAAATTTGTTGATAAATCGAAAAAATTTACCATCAAGTGAAAAGAAGTTTTCCATAGTATAATATCCTTTCAAAATTAATTCTATATTGTGGAATCCCGGATAATAAGTTTTGTTTCATATTCCATATATGAATGAGGAGAGTTTGGGTATTGTATCCGCTCTAACATCTGGCGGGCTGCAGCAATACCAAGGTATTTTTTTGGAGTCTGTATTGTAGTGAGAGAAGGCGTAATCCTTTCAGAAGCAGGAATACCATCAAATCCTACTACACTTACATCTTTTGGAATCTGATAACCCAAAAATTGAAGAGCATATATTAATTGGATTGCTGTACGGTCATTCCCGCAAATAAATACATCCGGGACAGAAGCCATCTTTTGTAATTTTTTAACGACTATTTGAAAGTCCTGAAATTCATCAGAAGTTTCTGTTAATAAGCAATGTTTCCGGTCTAGTTCCAGGTGATTATCAGAAAGACATTCTTGTAATGCATCAAAACGTTCCTGAAAACCTCGTCCTACATTTGCGGAATAAATATCTCCAACAAAGGCAAAACGCTCGGCACCCTTGGAAATTAAATGATTTACAATCCGGTGAATATTTCTTTTGTTTTCCATAGTAACAATATCTATCATATCTAAAGCAGGATTATAATCCTTTGGTAAATCAACAGTAATAATTGGAAGATTATATTGTAACAATGCATTGCAGATAGCCCCATCACAAATTTCCACAAGAATAATACCTTTAATGGAAGGATCATTTAATGCAGTAGGAAAATCCATTTTTTTCAAATCACTTTCAGACATGATTCCAATTACAAGATGATAATGTGCATTAGATAAGATGGATTCAATACCTGTTAAAACCGCAGCCCAGAATTCAGAGTCTGGTGCATAGGTTTTGGTAAGAAACAGGATAGAACCATTATTCACATTAGATGGAGAAGTAACATCTCCCGATTCGGAAAAAAGTTCTTTGTTTATGTTATTGTAATTCAGTTCTCTGGCTTTATTTAAAACCAGCTGCTTTGTTTTCGAAGAAACTTCATTACTGTTTTTTAAAGCTTTAGCAACAGTATTTCTGGATAAGTTTAATTCTTCGGCTAATTGTTTAATCGTGCATTTCATACTACCACCTCCAGATTTATTGTAACACTTTATTAAGAATAAAGGAAGAAGAAAATGTGCAAAAAATGAAAATGCACGAAATGCACAAAATAGCAATGAAAAGATGTATAACATGTATAAAACAACTGTTTTTATTATGTAAAAAAGATAGAAAATGATAAAAATAGAGAAAGGTCTGTTGAAAATAAATGGTGCATATGCTAAAATTTGAGCATAAAAAGAACGATAAAAAACATGCAAATAGTGCAAAGAGAGGTGCATATGAAAAAATTATTGTACAGACCAAAAGATGCATGGGTTGGAGACTTAATACCGTATTATGAAAATGGAACTTTTTATGGTTATTATCTGCATGATCCAAGAATCAGAGACAAGGAGTATGCAGAAGAAACTACCTGGCATCTTGTAACAACAAAAGACTTTGTAAATGTGGAATACAAAGGGGAAGCAATCAAGAGAGGAGGAGATGACAAGCCAAATAAGAATGCTTACACTGGTTCCGTAATAAAAGACAAAGAAAATCTTTATCATGCATTTTTTACTGCGTATAATGAAGATATAAAAATTAATGGAAAAAGTGTACAGTCTGTAATGCAGGCAGTAGGAACAGATTTAGAACATCTTAATACAGTAGAAGAATTTTTGTTTGTTTCTGATGGAAAGCAATATGAAGAATTTGACTGGCGGGATCCATTTGTATACTGGAACGAAGAAGATGAATGTTATGACATGCTTCTGGCTTCAAGAATCAAAGGAGGAGGTGAATTACGGGGAGGCTGTATTGCACTGTGTAAGTCAAAGGATTTGAAACAATGGACCTATGAAAAACCGTTTTATGCCCCTGGCATGTATATCACCATGGAATGTCCTGAAATTTTCAAGATGGGAAATTACTGGTATCTGGTTTTCTCCACTTTTTCGGATCAATTTACTACACATTATAGAATTTCAAAAAGTCCAAATGGACCATGGGAAATTCCGGAAGATGATGTCTTTGACACCAGATCAGATTATGCAATCAAAACCGCATCAGATGGACAGCGAAGATTTGCATTTGGATGGATTGCAAGCAAATATGGAAATAAAGATTTTGGACCATGGGAATGGGGTGGAACAATGGTGTTCCATGAATTGATTCAGAATCCGGAAGATGGAACATTAAAAGTCCGGGTTATTCCAGGTGTGAAAGAGTTCTATGATGAAGTACAGGATTTGAAACCAGCAGCAGGCTATAATAGCCGGATAATAAAGACAGAAAAAGGAATTCATGTAATAAGTGATACCTTAGGCTCCGGTGTCTATGAAATTCCGGAAGATTGTTTTTCAATTGAAATGGATGTCTGTGTGAAGCGGGGACATGAATTCGGAATAGCGTTACATGTTGATTCTGAAATGGAAAAGGGTTATTTTTTAAGAATGAATCAACGGAAAAGGAAGCAGCATGGGATATGTGGCCACGTTCGGAAAAGGGAATCTATCAGTGGCAGATAAAAGGTGATATACCATACCAGATAGAAACATCCAGAAGGCTTCCGGATGCAGATGAATATCATTTACTGATAATAAGAGAAGATGATATCTGTATTGTGTATATTAATGATGAAATTGTATTATCTACCAGAATGTATGATCACAAAGGTGGCTATGCCGGTGTTTATGTGGTACAGGGAGAAGTGGAATTAAACAATTTTGTGATAAAAACAAGAAAAGAGAGGGATTAAAATGAAAAAGAGAATGATGAGTATTTTATTGTTAGCAACAATGGTAACAGGGTTGATTGCAGGCTGTGGTTCTACAAAAAAAGAAGCAAAAAATGATGATGATGATGTGGTAACTGTTACGTGGATGACATCAAGACCTGTGGATGGTGAAATAGATCAGGTAATGCATGAAATTGCAGATCAGTACAGTAAAGAAAAAGGCGGAAAGTGGAAAATTGAATTTGAAACAACAGCGGACAGACCTTCCTATTTACAGAAATTAAAGACATTAATTGCCGGAGGCAATATGCCGGATATAATTGATATTGATGCCGATCCATATTGTCAGGAGCTGGTAGATGCAGGAATGTTAGTAGATGTAAAACAATTTTTAAAAGATAATGACAGATATGATGATTTCTATCCGATTGCATTAAAATATCAGGAATTTACAGATGGTTCCATGTATACTTTACCATTAGAATATCATGTGGAAATGACATGGTATAACAAAGAAATTTTTGAACAGTATAATCTGACACCACCAACTACCATGGATGAGTGGCTGAATGTATGTAAAACCTTAAAAGATAATGGAATTACACCGATTTCAGTAGATGGTGTTGACAGATGGCCGGTACAGAGATACTTAGCAATGCTTCCATTTAGAGAAACCGGAAATGATTTTATCATTAATTTAAGAGATGGAAAAGAAAAAATGGACAGTGAAACCGGAAGAGAAGCAGCAGAATTTATGAAAGAAATGGGTCAGTATTTTAATGATGGATTTGCTGCAACAGACTATGCAACAGCACAATCAATGTTTTTAGATGGAAAATCTGCAATGTATTATATTGGTGACTGGGAAATCGGCGCTATGCAGGATGCATATGAGCAGGGTAAAATTGATTATTTTTATCTTCCTACTATTGAAGGTGCAAAAACACAGCCAAATGAATTTTGTATAAATTCTGGAATTGGTATGGCATTTAATGCAGAAACATTTGATGAAAAAACAAAAGATTTTATCTTATATGTAATTGATAATTATGGTAAATTATATGCTGGAAAACAGCAGATGTCTCCAATTAAAACCGATTTACCGGATGATGTTGAATACTCAGATCTTTATCTGAAAATCCAGGAAGATATGCAGTCTACAGGTGAAAACTTCCTGAAGCCTTGGGATACATACCTTGATTCCAATACCAATACCGTTATGCAGGATAATTTATTATTGCTGGCATCCGGTGATTTATCAGTAGACGATTTTTGTAAACTGGTAGATGATTCTATTGCAGAATATACAAAATAAGTAAATGACATATCGAGATATGTATTATCATGATTGGTAATACATATCTCGTAACAGATTTATATAAATGAAAAGGAAGGAGTTATAATGGGCGTTATAAGAAACAAAAAGGCCTTTCTGGCATTTTTACTTCCAGGATTATTGTTCTATATTTTGGCAGTATTTTATCCAATAGAAGAGTCTATTCGATTAAGTTTTATGAAATGGGGAGGAATAGGAAAAAAGCAGTTTGTCGGATTGGAAAATTATGTGACTATGTTTCACGACGAAGTTTTTTATAAGGCATTTTTTAACAATCTGATTTACCTTGTTATTGTAGTTTCCATGCAATTATTAATTGGACTGTTTTTGCAATATTGCTGACATATATGACAAAGCATGTGACACTGGTTAAAACGTTGTATTATGTACCATGTATTATTACAACAGTTGCTATCACACAGCTTTTTAGAAGTATGTACTCAACAGAGCCTATGGGATTATTGAATCAGATATTACAAAAAGTAGGTTTAGGTGGAATGGTAACGTCCTGGCTTGCGAAAGTAAGTACTGTATTACCAGCTGTATCCATACCGGAAGGATGGAGATTTACTGGAATGTATATGGTTATATTTTATGCTGCACTGGTTTCATTAGATCCTTCTGTATATGAAGCTGCCAAAATAGATGGGGCTTCTGAAATGCAGATATTATTTAAAATTAAAATGCCATTGATAAAAGATATTATACTTCTGACTTTGACGATGTGTTTGACAGGAGCATTAAGAGGATTTGATATTCCATTTTTATTAACAAGTGGTGGACCGGGAAATGCCAGCGAATTAATGTCTACATATATGTATAAAAAGGCGTTTTCAAGTAACCAGTATGGTTATGGCAGTACTTTAGCGGTGTTTATTATTATTGAAAGTATTTTAGTTGTTTATATTTTAAGAAAAATTTTTACTTCAAGGGAACAAAAAGAAGAAAAAAGAATTGAAAAAGAACGCATCAGAAGGAACAGGAGGGGAAATCATTGAAGAAAAAAATAATAAAAATAATATTTGCAGTATTGATTATTCTCTTCTTAATCATTCAGATATATCCGGTCATATGGTTGTTTGTTGCAAGTGTGAAACCAACCGTAGAGTTGTCAGCAGCTCCATTTGCATTTCCAAAGAGTATTACGCTGGAAAATTTTTCTAAGGTTTTATCAGATGGTAAAATCGGTATGTATATGTGGAATAGTTTAAAGGTGACCGTTATTTCGCTGATTCTGATTGTAGTATTAAGTTCTACTGCAGGATATGCATTGTCAAAATTTAAAGTAAGAGGAACAAAAACAATTTATTCTTTCTTTACATTTGGAATTATGGTTCCAGTACAGATTACATTAATACCATTATTTATTTTTTATAGTAAACTAGGTATTTTAAATACAAGTTTTTCTTTAATATTACCACAGGTAGGATTTGCATTACCTTTATCAGTTATGATGTTTGTAAGTTTTTACGAATTTGTTCCGAATGAATTGATAGAGGCAGCGGTTGTTGATGGGTGTTCACCGCTTCGGACTTTTATTCAGATTGTGTTCCCATTAGCAAGAAATACCGTTATTACAATTGCTTCCATGTATAGTATTCTGATTTGGAATGACTTTATTTTTGCAAATACATTTATTAGTGATACTTCAGCCAAGACAGTGGCAATGGGATTAAAAGATTATGTCGGAGCATTTGGAAATGTGGACTGGGGTTCAACATTTGCTGCAATAGCAATTTCAATTCTTCCTCCACTGGTAATCTATTTTGCATTAAATAAATGGGTAACAGCTGGAATGACTATGGGTGCAACGAAAGGATAAGGTATAAAATGGATAAAAATATGATTATGCTGCCAGGAACAGCAGCAATGCTTCCCTATCTGACACATGGAAAAAGCAGGGCGATTAATGCTGAAAACAGGACAGGAGAAAAGGGAAAGGGTGGTATGGCAGCCAGCGTTCTCGGAAAATCAAGAAAAGGCAGTCCGTGTTTGAATGATATCCAGCCGGGAGAGACGGTTGTTTTAGGAGAAATAGATGGTCCGGGAATTATTCATCATATATGGATAACAACGGATAATAAAACGTCAGAAGGAGATTGCTTTGTTCTTAGGGACCTGGTTCTCAGAATGTATTGGGATGGTGAGGAAAATCCATCAGTAGAAGCACCGTTAGGGGATTTTTTCTGTTGTGGATTTGGAAAAGAGTGTTATATTAATTCCAGTCTTATAACAGTTGTTCCATCCAGAGGGTTAAATTCTTATATTCAGATGCCATTTAAAAAGAGAGCAGTTATTACATTAGAAAATCAGCATGCAAATGCAATTCCGGCTTTTTTTTATCAGATTGATTATAATTTATACAATTATCTGCCAGAAGAAACGGAATATTTTCACGCAAGCTGGAGAAGAGAAGCTCTTACCGAGCTGGGAAAAGATTATGTTATTGCAGATGGAATAAAAGGTAGTGGTCATTATATCGGTACATATATAGCATTGTCTACACTTCAAAGATATTGGTGGGGTGAAGGAGAAGTAAAGTTTTATATTGATGGAGATGAACAATATCCAACAATCTGTGGAACCGGAATGGAAGATTATTTTGGAGGTTCCTGGAGTTTTGCCAGACATGAAGACGGAAAAACGATAGAACAGACATATACAACTCCTTTTCTTGGATATCCATATTATTCAAGGCATGATGATCTGGTAAATAATTTATATCATAATGATGATTGTCCACCAATGCGCGGTTTTTATCGCTGGCATGTCATGGATCCAGTATTTTTTGATGAGGAGCTTAAGGTTACTGTGCAACAGATTGGTGTTGGGCATAAAGGCTTATTTGAACGTCAGGATGATTTGTCAAGTGTTGCATACTGGTATCAGAAGGAACCACATAATGTTTTTTCAAAGCTTCCTGAGAAAGAAAAAAGATGGCCAAGATAGAAAAGGGAGCAGAAAGGTCAATTGATGTCAAAGGAAAAAATGCTTCAGGAAATTGAACGGGCACAAATAGTAATTAATCAGAATAGAGAAAAAGTTTCACAGGGAAAAATGAGGCAGAAATACCACTTTATGGCAGAAACGGGATGGATTAATGATCCAAACGGATTGATATATTTCAAAGGAAAGTATCATTTTTTCTATCAGTATAATCCATATCAGAGTTTTTGGGAAAATATGCACTGGGGACATGCTGTCAGTGATGATTTGATTCATTGGGAGTATCTTCCGGTTGCATTAGCACCAAGTGAACCTTATGAAGATCATTTGAAGGGTGGATGTTTTTCCGGAAGTGCAATTGAATTTGACGGAAAGCTATATTTAATATACACAGCAGCAACGAATCATGGAAATGGATTTGTCCAGACACAGTGTGTTGCTTATAGTGAAGATGGTATTCATTTTGAAAAATATGAAAAAAATCCAGTTTTAACAGCACCGGAAGGGATTTCGCCAGATTCCTTCCGGGATCCCAAGGTATGGAAACACGAAGACAGCTATTATATGGTATGCGGAGCTTCAAAAAATCAAAAAGGACAGGCGTTATTGTATCGCTCAGAAGATTTGATACATTGGACATTTATAAATGTATTAGCAGAAAGCAGGGGAGAATGGGGAACCATGTGGGAATGTCCTGATTTCTTTCGTATAGGAAACCGGTATGTTTTAACTTTTTCACCTATTGATGCAGGAGAGAGGACTTGTGTGTATTTAACCGGTTCGTTTGATTATGATACCGGCAAGTTTGATTATGATGTTTCAGGAGAAATTGATTGGGGTTTTGATTATTATGCACCACAATCATTTCAGGCACCTGATGGAAGAAGAATTATGGTTGCATGGGCAAATGAATGGGAATGGATGCCGTTTTTTAAAGACTGGGGACCGACTTACAGGGAAGACTGGTGCGGATTCTTTAATTTTCCGCGCGAAGTTAATATGACCAAAAGTGGAAGATTGAGTTTTGTTCCGATACGGGAGTTAAAAAAATATAGAAAAAAAACTGGTAAATATGTTCAGGACAAGTTGGTGATTTGTGATTCGCAACAAGAGTTAAAATCAGATGATGGAATAGCATTTGAACTGAAATTTAATATAAATTTACGAGCGAGCAATGCACAGCAATTACTTGTAAAATTAAGATGCGATGAAATAAATCAAACAGTTTGTATATTTGATTTGAAGAATGGAGAATTAAAAGTAAATCGTAATAAGGCAGATGGATGGAGTAAAGGATAATGGAGAATTAAAAGTAAATCGTAATAAGGCAGATGGATGGAGTAAAGGATATCACACAGTATACTCTTTTTAAAAGA
>NZ_QTVB01000064.1:0-8581 GCF_003435965.1 Roseburia sp. AF42-8 | reverse complement strand
TTCTTTTTTGTGTATTACTCCATTAATACAATTACACAATTAAAGTAATTTGTCAATTTACATTTCCTTAAGATTTGTTAAACAATAAATAACAAATTTTTAAATCCGGCTTTTAAAATCTTATGTTTGACAAATTTTAAGTTACCCCCTATAATGGGGATAATTAAGGCAGTTACAGGCTTTGATGGGAACAAGTAATAACAAAGGAAACCTACAGAGAGTCACCGGTTGCTGAGAGGTACAGGGGCAGCTTGTTATGAATACATCCCGGAGCTTCGCACCAAATATTCAACATTTGTCAAATTAGAAACATAGTTTGCAAGGGAATGGCTTATGCAAATTTGAATGAGTAGGCTGCGACGGATTAGCACACGTTATCGATGCGTAAGTTGCCAGGTATCCCTAAGGCACTGCAGATGGCAGTCCTGTCGGTGACGGACACTTACTGAGGCAGGTTATGCGAATAATC
Source organism: Roseburia sp. AF42-8 (assembly GCF_003435965.1). Lineage (NCBI taxonomy): Bacteria > Bacillati > Bacillota > Clostridia > Lachnospirales > Lachnospiraceae > Roseburia > Roseburia sp. AF42-8. Next base: position 8,112 of record NZ_QTVB01000064.1, on the reverse strand, counting down.
TGTGAAAAAAGGTGGTAACACGAGACTTCGCCCTCGTCCTTTCATAGGACGGGGGCTTTTTTATGTGGGAAACAGAATAAAAACATTTCCCAAAATTTTAAAAAATATATTTTCAGAAAGGATTTTTATTATGACTTTATATGATGAATTAGTTGCCCGTGGACTGATTGCCCAGGTAACCGATGAAGCTGAGATTAAAGAGCTCATCAACAATGGAAAAGCTACTTTTTATATTGGATTTGACCCAACTGCAGACAGCCTTCATGTCGGACATTTCATGGCACTTTGCTTAATGAAACGTCTCCAGATGGCTGGCAACAAGCCAATCGCCCTGATTGGTGGCGGAACTGGTATGGTCGGCGACCCATCCGGACGTAGTGATATGCGTCAGATGATGACACCGGAAACCATTCAGCACAACTGTGACTGCTTTAAGAAACAGATGAGCCGCTTTATTGATTTTTCCGATGATAAGGCTCTTATGGTAAATAACGCTGACTGGCTCATGGACTTAAATTACATCGAACTTCTTCGTGACGTCGGTGCTCATTTCTCCGTAAACCGTATGCTGACCGCAGAATGCTACAAACAGCGTATGGAAAAAGGCTTAAGCTTCTTAGAGTTTAACTACATGATTATGCAGAGCTACGACTTCTATACCTTATACCAGAAATATGGCTGTAATATGCAGTTTGGTGGCGATGACCAGTGGAGCAACATGTTAGGCGGAACCGAGCTGATTCGTCGTAAACTTGGAAAAGATGCTTACGCGATGACCATCAACCTTCTTCTGAATTCCGAAGGTAAGAAAATGGGTAAAACACAGTCCGGTGCTGTATGGCTTGACCCGAATAAGACTTCTCCATTTGACTTCTATCAGTACTGGAGAAATGTTTCCGATGCAGATGTATTAAAATGTCTGCGTATGTTAACCTTCCTGCCATTAGAGCAGATTGACGAAATGGATAAATGGGAAGGCAGCCAGTTGAACCAGGCAAAAGAAATCTTAGCTTACGAACTGACCAATCTGGTTCATGGCGAAGAGGAAGCCAAAAAAGCACAGGAGAGTGCAAGAGCATTATTCTCCGGCGGCAATCATGCAGATATGCCTGCTGCTGAAATTGCAGAGGCAGACCTTCGCGATGGCGTTATCGATATCATGGGACTTCTTGTTTCTGCCGGACTTTGTGCTTCCCGTTCCGAGGCACGTCGTGCCGTAGAGCAGGGTGGTGTTACTGTCAATGGTGAAAAAGTAACCGATATCAAGACCACCTATACTCCGGATGATATCAAAAATGCAGAAGAATTTGTTCTGAAACGCGGAAAGAAGAAATTCTGTAAAATTGTAATGAAATAATCTATAAAAATAAGCCAAAAGAGTTGTACCGATTTGCCCTGATGGACGTTCCGATACAACTCTTTTTTGTCCTATAACCCGCTATTTCTTTCTGAATCTTATCGCTTTATAAATCCAAAGTCTTTCCATACTTTTCTAATACCTGTTTTGCCTGCTCTTCCGTTATCTGTAATTCTTCCTGCAGCAATGCCAGGATTTCGGCATCTGATTTTCCAAATTTACGACCGAGCTTTATGATTTCTACTTCTTTTCCCTCCTGCAAGCCTTCTTTCAAACCTTGTTTCCGAATCCGCTCTTCTCTCTCAAAACTCTTCATATATGCAAGACCTACCTCTCCATCCCGCTTGACTGCCGTTACCATCCGATGTAACTTTTTCAAGTTTTCAGATGGAGCATTCTCTATGGATGAATGCTCCATGTAATGCAGTAGCTGTTTTAATTCCTCCGGCGGGTTTCCTTCCCTTCCCCTTGTATACAGGAATATCGTCTGTGCGCCATCCTCATATTCTAATTCCGGTACTTCGATACATCCATTTTTAATTGTATACACCATGCGATTCAGTCCAAAGGGGTCATAAGTTGTAATAAAGATTACGATGACATTCCGAAGACTCCCATAGGTATCCCCTGCTGTCAGATTTCCTGCGTCAATCTTCGCATGGTAAAACCGGACTCTTCGGGGCAGTGATACGATTTCTTCTTTTCCATCATTCTGGTCTGGTTCTATATCAAAGATTTCTCCGTTCTCTTCATCCAGATATACATCCAGCCGAATGCCGTGAGTCTCTGTATTCTCTCCACAGAAGAAGCGCTGCGGCACTACTGTAAGCTTTCCTATCTGCCGACGCAGAATGCATTCCAAAATGTACCTCGCCGACTGTTCCCCGTAAATTTTGTGACTGGTCAGGCTGTTTACCAGAAAGTCATCCACCAGATTCAGTTCTTCTAAAGTTTTCATGTTTCCTCCTTTTCCCATAGTGCAAGGAAAAGCAGGATGATATACTTGGCTTTTCGTAAGAACGAATTTTCATATCGTTCAAACTTATTTGTCAGGTACTGTTATCATAATCTCATTTCCGATTCTGAAATTCCACCTATCCAATGCACTATGCGTTTGTTAATTGTAATTAGAATTTAAAAGCATAGAATTCATTGAATTGATACCAGAAATTTAGATTGGCTTTCGCCACTCGAAAATCAGAATATATGCTTTGTGTTGATTGTAACAAATGCCCTTGAAGAAAACAAGTAAAATATTTATAAAATAAACTGCCTCTCCATCCCACTTTACTGCCATTACCATCCGGTGTAACTTTTATCCATTATTTTGGGGTTTATCAGACACTAAAACGATACTAACTATTGCAAGTATAATTAACACATGCAGTATAATATGATATAAATCCGGAACATATCTTCCAGAAATGTTTACTACCTGAATACAATCCTTAAAATATTTTATCTTATTTTCTACATTTCCCATAAATCCATTTCCAAAGATTGTATACCACTCGTGGCTTAAAAATTGTGTTATAAACCACATGGAAAGCCATATCAAATGAATATATTTACCGATTTTTCCTGCAAAAACAAATAACAAAAATGTAACTACAGGAATAACCATAAACATCCATTCATCCCTGAATGCTCCCTCTACCAAATATTTGCTGCCAATTTTAACTCCTGTCATAGCAAGAAAATACCAGATTAATAGTATAACATTTGCTATTATCGCATATTTCTTTTTATCCATTCTTTTCTTCTACCCCCGGAACCGGTCTTTTACTTTCTCTACATATTGAACGCACAGTTCTTTCCGTTCTTCTACAAAGCTGCTGCAGCGCTCCTTCTTCTCTTCCACAAAACTGCTGCAACGCTCCTTCTTCTCTTCGAAGTAAATTTTACAGTACTCCTTCTGCTCCCCTGCCATATAAAGGTAACATTCTTTCCGGTCCCGCATCTGCCGTGCCAGCTTTTCCATTCTTGCACGGACGGTTTCCATATGTACGGTCGTATAAACCACATCAACTACAAAAAGAATATATAGGAAAAGTACCACTCTGGTGAGCACCAGCTCCGGAATTGCTGCGGTAAGCTGCATGATTACCGGATGAACGAAGCGGAGCAGTATCACGTTTCCAATTCCAAATATGATGCAGCCATAAAGACAGATTCTCCCGTTCAGATTATATCTGTATCTGGTATAATCCCACCAGCGTTTGTGGAACATACGCTCCATCGCATAAGAAGTAATATACTCTACTACGCCGGAGGTAAACATGGCTGCCACAAAGATTGCCGGCACATTTCCAATCCAGCCGATGAGCCAGTAATTAAGCACTGCTCCCGCTCCATAAATCGGAATCCACGGACCTCTTAAGTAGCCACGGTTGATAAATTTATGATATTTTATCTGGGAGCAAATGGTAGATTCATAAAGCCATCCTGCTGCACTGTAAATCACAAACCAAAGGAAATAAATTCTGCCGGCTACCAGAAAATGCAGGAACACATTTCCGCATGTGCCCATAAATTCTCTTACCTGTACTAACATACTTCCTCCCTGCATCTGCGCTGTAAGGTCTCTCTGGTAGAACATTTCTTATCAATCCAGCAGACAATCCAGCTTTCCAAGTATTTCGGCGGCACCAGTGTCAGCGGAAACATATGCTTCTTGATAATGTCATGCTCTATCGGAGTTAATTCCACATCCATGCTGGCATTCCGCAGTGCTACACCCGGATGGAAAAATCCATGCAGATGATGCGGCGTCAGCTGGTTATGCCAGTCATATAAGAAATAATCGTGAAGCAATGCTCCCCGGATCAGCTGCTCCATTTCTACCTGAAGCTGATGTTCTTTTGCAAAAAGGTAACTTTCATATGCCACCTGAACGCAATGCTCGTATACCGTGGTGGTTCCATGCTGAATATGCTCCCTGGACTGCAAAATTCTGGTTTCTGCCTCAACCTGCTTTAATATATTCATGAAATAAGTATCTTTACTATAAGCTTCCATTTTCTTTAACTTCCTTACCTCTCATCTTATTCCATCTTAATCAATATCATGTGTCACGTCAATGCCCGGATTCTTACGATTTCCTTAACCTGTAACCATGAGTGTTTTTTATGAATGCCTAAAAGCTATAAAAACACCTTTTCACAGCTTATCATTGCCCGCTTTGGCTGCTTGGAATGCATGGAAAGCGCAACTGTTGCCATCTGGTCTGAATCATTTTTTAATAAGATGGTTGCCTGCTCGTCTGAACCAGTTGGTGATACCTTTCTCTGGCTCACGACCTCTTCCGGCTTTTTATCCATGAAGCTTCTTACAATAGAAAGTGCATATACGCCAATGTCAAGCATTGCCCCGCCTGCAAGATTCATATTAAAAAAACTTCATCTATGGAATCATAGACCTTTGCAATGCCATATTTTTCCGCAAATGCTACTGCTTTTTCATATTATCTCTTCCTTTTTTCTTAACTGATTTCTCACTTTTGCCATAATCTTATCATAAGAAAATGCATTTTATAAGAGGCTGCCACAGCCGGATTTTGGTAAAAAATCTATCCGGTGTAACAACCTCTTTTTATGTCATATCTTTACTAAATTTACTTTATCAAATCGACGCAGTCCGGTTTTATCTGATACAATGCTTCTGTAAGACTGCCGTCTTCATTGCGGAAAACAACGGAAATCCGAAGTGTGGAAACATCTTCTTTTCCATCGTTTCCTGTCATGGTAATTGCACTAACGCTAAATTCTTCATCCTCTGCAATCCAGTTGGAAACTTCGCCGCTTCCGCCATTTGCAACATAATCTTCTTTTTTTATATACTGTGTTCCGAAATCTACCCAGCCATTTTCGTCCGGCATAGCAGTAAATACCGGGTAATCTTTTACGATTTCAAAATAATCCGATAAATTATCTGCTGTAATGCCATCCACGAAATCTCTGACCTGCTGATTCATATAGCCTGCTGCAGCTTCACTTTCTGTTCCGGTGATTATGCTAACTTCTGCTCTGCCGGCAGTTCCTTCCGTATCTGCTGCCTCATCTCCTGTCGCAGCTCCTTCTTCAAGCTTCTTAATGTACTCCTCCGCTGCCGCCGGGTCTGCCTTAGTGGTATCTAATGGCAGGGCGAAAAGTGCAATTGTGCCAGCATAGTCTTCAACTTTACGGTAAAAGCCACTTTCATTGTCCATTCGAAATGCAGCCGTTTCGCTCCCGAAGCTGTCCACGATTCCCAACTGTACGCCACGGTCTGCAAATATTTCCAAATCATCGCATTCTATCAACTCATAAAGAACGCCGTCTTTACAGAACCAGGTAAGTGTCTCATCCATGGTTGCTGCATTGGCATCCAAAAAAGACACACCATTGATTAACGGTGCCACAAAGAAATTGCGGTCTTCCATATCCGTTCCGTCACTTTTTGCAATGGCAATGGCTGCATAGGTATGTGATTTGCTGACATTTTCCCGAGTTTCCTGTGGTACACAAAGCTCTAATTTTTCTCCGGACACCAGTCCTAATAAGGTAATATCATAGCCATTGCTCTGCTGCGTCTCATTGACGCTTACCGCATCCTCTCCGGCAAATGCCCGGCTCAATGCTCCATTGTCCGCTACTTCATCCGCAATCTGTGACGGACTTAGGAAATGATACGCTGCATAGGCACTGCTGCCACCTAACAACAATATGGTGCAGGCACTTGCTGCGATTAATTTACGTGTTGGATGAAATTTTCTATTATGATTCATATTGACCTCCAAAGAAATATGTCCGGAGGCATGCAAAGAAGAAAAAGCCTGTTTATATCTTTCTTTATCTGTCATTTTCCCATTCCTCCTTTAATACATTTCTGAGCAGTCTGCGACCACGCGTCAACCTGACCTTCACGTTGCTTTCTGTCACATTCATAATCTTTGCGATTTCCCGGATGGTGTAATCCTCATAATAAAATAAATGTATGACGATTCGATACTTCTCTGGAAGCTTCATGACTTCTGTAAACAGTGTCTGGGCTTCTGGTGTCTCAAATGTCAGTGTCTCCATATATTCTTCTAACGGCACACCCTTCTGCCGCCAGAAAGAAAGATTGATATTCTTTGCTTTATTGATTGCCACCCGAATGAGCCATGCTCTGATATGCTGCTCATTTTCAAATTGTCTGTTGGTTGTATGATATTGAAGAAAAGTATCCTGCACCACATCATCAGCATCTGCTGCATTTTTACAGATATTGAATGCCGCTGCAAATAAATGGTCTTTGTACTTTTCCACCAATACCTCAGTTGCTATTCTCATGAGTGATCCCTCATATTTCTTTTCTGTTTAAAAGGCCTTTCACTATATATACAAGTGAGGATGGGAAAAGGTTACAAAAAAAGAGCTGACCGACCCAACCTCTGACTGTGCCACAGCTCTTTTTATTGTCTAAATCTTTTTATAAATTATAACATATTCCTTTGAAGCAGTTCTTCTATTTCACTCTTTTTTGGTATTGCACGGATAACACCTTTTCTGGTTGTCACTATAGCTGCCGCTGCATTTGCCAGCTTTAAAAGTTCCTCCAACTGCTTTTCTGTCAAATTATTAAAATCATGTTCCAGAAGATAATTCAGCACACTTCCCATAAACGTATCTCCTGCACCTGTTGTCTCGATTGTCTTTACAGAAAATCCACTACATTCCACACGCATTCCCTTATAATAAGCGCGGCTTCCTTCTTTTCCCATTGTTAAGAGAATGAGTGGTATCTGATATTTTTCCTGAAGGCATCTGATTCCCTCATCATAATCTTCTTTTCCAGTAACAAACTGAATCTCATTATCAGAGATTTTCAATATATCACATTGACTAAATCCATAATTCATCTGTTCTTTGGCTAATTCTAATGAACTCCACAAAGGTTCCCTTAAATTTGGATCAAATGAAATGAGTGCTCCACTCTCCTTTGCCGCTTTAACCGCTTTCTTTGTTGCAGCTCTTACACTATCCTGTGTCATAGATAACGTTCCAAAATGGAAAATTTTTGCCTGGGAAATAAATGTTGTATTAATTTCATCTTCTGTCAGCATCATATCAGCACCCGGATTACGATAAAAAGAGAACTTACGGTCACCATCCGGAAATGTATGTACAAATGCAAGTGTTGTATTTACAGTACTGTCTGTAAAAAGATTGGAGGTATCAATTCCAATATCATTTAACGTATTTCGAAGCAATTTTCCAAACTGGTCTTTTCCAACTTTGCCAATAAATGCTGTTTTCTTTCCCATTTCATTTAACATTGCCAGAACATTACATGGCGCTCCACCAGGACATGCTTCAAACAAATCATTCCCCTGTTCACTCTGTCCATTCATCGTAAAATCAATTAATAATTCTCCCAATGCAATAACATCAAAGCTCTTTTTCATATTACGATTCCTCCTATATTTCTTCCTTTTGTTTTTATAGAAATGAAACCAGTTCTTTTCCGAACTGGTTTATCACTTCCTTTTCTTCTATATCATCATACCATGAAATGAAATTCATTTTTTCACGGTTCAATTCCATACACTTCTACATTTTCCAGCACAACACTTCCTTCTACTGCCTGAAAATATATTTTATTTTGTTCATTTCCCGCAAATACATTCAATAGAATGATTATTTTGATAATTATCAGTAAATAATTCTAAGGAACTTTGATCAGATAAAATATGAACATCTAATACATCTTTTTCTTTTAAAAAGAGTATACTG
>NZ_QTVB01000063.1:0-8959 GCF_003435965.1 Roseburia sp. AF42-8 | reverse complement strand
AGTGGGAATATATTAATATAAATGTATTGAGAACTCTGTGGAATCATCATGGTAGTATGCAAGAGAACTCTGTGGAATCATCATGGTAGTATGCAAGATGACGCTGAAGAAGTGATAGAAAAATAAGAAATTCGAATATAGGTCATCGTTTTGAGAAGGGAATGTATTTTAAATTTGTGGAGTATGTTAATGCTAGCATTGATAGCGGACTAATCGATATGGTTTATAATGATAAAATATTGGACGTATTTTACTAATCGATATGGTTTATAATGATAAAATATTGGACGTATTTTATATCTGGGTTATAAAAATAAGCGTTATCAATGAAGACGATTTAATGTATTCGATATATCATGATAAATTTGATAGAGATACACAAATAACAATCATTAACGAATTATCAAAACATGATGAATTGATGGAATTCAATAGCATAGTTAAATGGGTGCAATGTATGAGATATAATAAATTTGCACAACAAAATTCATTTCCGGAAAAGTTGAATATTACACTAAGAGGTCTCTTGTTGACAAATGTAAATGCTGTAGTTGTTGCAAACTATACATATTTAAGCTGCTATATCAATGTAATTGGGACATATTTATTGATTAAACTACATGATTGTCTGATAAGACTCAAAAACAGAAACGAATAGAAGAAATTGTAAAAAAAAGCATTTACAGCTAGTAATATGAATATAGACGAATACATAAATATGATAGAAAAAGAATGTCGCATATGTAGGTGCGAAATTAATTATGTTCAAAAAGAGAAGATGAAAGAGTATTTGATGAAGACATTTTAGGAGAAACTGCGCACAAAAAGAATTATTGTGCACAGTTTAGAGAGATGAAAAGCAGTTAGTTAAATTCATTCATAGCATCCACATAATCCTGTAATCCGTTTTCTTTCATTGCCAGCTTAGCATACAGCAGAGGCGTTTCCTCGGCCAGCAAGTAAAGATATACGATATCATTCGGGTCATCAAAGATAACAGAGGAATTACATTCCTTGCAACAGATAACAAGAATTGCGTTCTCGCCGTTATTGATAATGATGGAGTCTGTGGCAGGCGCATACATACCAAATTGAAAATCAAGATTATTGTTCATGTGACTCTCCTTCCCACAGATATTTTGCACCATCCAAGAGGTCAATAATAGCTGTAAGCATATTGGTGTATTCTGTCTGCAATTCCTTGATTTCATCTGAAGCAGGAAGCGTACCAGAAGTTGTACCAGTTGATGTAAATGCCTTATGCATTTCAAGTAATTGTAGATACAGTGCATTAACGGTCTGTACAAGAGGATATATAGTTTCTTTCTTACCAACAACGCAGATGCGGTTATAGATACAGGAACGGACAAAGTAATCTTTCTTTATCATACCGCTGGCAAGAATACGGGCTTCGATTTGCTTGCGTTCAGCATCGCTTATTCTAAAACTTATAGTTGGATGTTTATGTTGATTGCTCATAAAAAAGCTCCTTTCATAGTGGGCGTGGCAGCGGGCACAGTTAAGCACCCGCAAGCCACATTTGATTATTCGTTTTTAGTAGTAAAAGTAGATTATATCTGCCATGGATTTCGTAGAAGCAACATTGAATAATTGCAACTAATTTGCTACTAAAGTTTTTGAAAACAATATGAAAAGAGTAACATTAGATGAAACAGATGCGGTGGAATACCGCATAAAATCAGCATTTTTGATTTGATGATACTTCCCTTGGGAAGAGTTTGAATAATGAAAACTGTTAAAGGGCAATATGGTTTATCGTCTTTAGGGCAAAAAAACTGTATTGTCAACAATAAAATAAAAAATATCAGAGACCATAAGATGAGTTCAAGTTTTCCTCATCTTACGGTCTCTTTTTTGCATCTTATATAAATAAACCGCCTGCTATGCAGGTTTGCCTACAGACGCATTAGCTTACAGTAAAAAACTCCAATGTTATACTAAGTACAGGTTTGCTAACCATACTAAAGATAAAGGAGGTAAGATACTAAAGGAATGCTTGGCGGAAAAACAGGAAATCGTAAAAGAACCAACGCAACAAAAATCCATGCATATGCAAGAGTATAGAGTATCGAGAAAATACAATATTATTATCGAATTGTAATTTTTAGAAAGAGAGGCAGATATGAATATTACATACAAAAAAGAGGAGATTATTTAATACCAAACTAATGTCTGATTTGGAGCCGGAAGGAGAAGTGAGATAATTTGAGTTTATAAGAAAAAATTATCTGAAAGAGCGGCGAAGATTGTGAGAGCAACGCTGTTGCAATGATGATTATGCAATATAATAGAAGACAGGTTTCAATGAATTAGTCTTCTGTAGGGTATATATCAATATGTTTGCAAATACTAAATCAGTGTAGGAGATATTGGCAGATGAAGGAGGTAAAGAACATGGAAGATATAAACATTTACGGATATATGAGAGTGTCATCAAAGGAACAAAATGAGGACAGACAGAAGATTGCATTAACAGAGATAGGAGTTCCTGAGAATAACATTTATATGGACAAACAGTCAGGTAAAGATTTTGAGAGAACACAGTATAAACGATTGTTGCAAAAACTGAATGAGAAGAGTGTACTATATATTAAATCAATTGATCGTCTGGGAAGAAATTATGGGGAACTGAATGAACAATGGCGTATTATCACAAAAGAGAAGAAGGCAGATATTGTAGTTATTGATATGCCGCTATTAGATACTCGCAGAGAAAAAAATTTGCTTGGAACATTTATCAGTGATGTAGTTCTGGCTTTGCTTAGCTATGTGGCAGAAAATGAACGTACCAATATCAAGCAAAGGCAAGCAGAGGGGATTGCTGCAGCAAAAGCAAGGGGAGTAAAATTTGGTAGACCGCCATTACCAATTCCTGAGAACTTCTATCAGATGCATAAAGATTGGAGAACAGGGAAAATCACAATAGAAGAAGCCGCAAAGGCTTGTAATATGTGTCCTAAGACGTTTTATAGCAAATCGGTAAAATACGAAAAATCTAGTTAAATAGTTTATTTCTTTTAACTGAAATGGTATACATTTCCAGTACTCGTATACATAAAACCATTCTTACATATTGTATCACGAAATTAGTCAAAATTCAGTGATTTTCTGTAAAAATTTCGTGGAATTTCACAGTTACAAATCCAAATTTTCCTTATGAAAAAAAGTATACATTTTTCCAAGCAGGCTATCAGGGATAGCCTGCTTTAGAAATGAGGATAAAAATGGATAAGTTAATTGATATGAATGTTTATCCAGTCAGTAAAAACCTTAAAGCATTGCTGAAGGATAAGACAACAAAGAAAAATATAATATTTGCTACACCAGCATATAGTTCCGAAGGAAATCCTATCAAGGAAACGGAGCAAATGACGGAGAAAATTTTAAAAGGATTTGCGCAGTGTGAGATACAACCGAGGGTGCTGAAGAATAAGGAACAACAGCAGGAACGTACCAGAGCAAAAGCTGAGGTATTTACACCATCGTGGATTTGCAACAAAATGAACAATCACTGTGATGAAGAGTGGTTTGGAAAGAAAAATGTATTTAACACTGAACAAGGGCAGGAATGGCGGTTAAATACAGAAAAAATTGAGTTTGACACAGAAGATGATTGGAAAAAATATGTTGATTCAAAAAGGCTGGAGATTACATGTGGTGAAGCTCCATATATAGTATCACGCTATGATGCAGCTACCGGAGAAATCATTGAGATAAAGCGGCGGATTGGTATTTTGGATAGAAAACTGCGAGTAGTAAATGAAAACACAGACAATGAAACAGAATGGTTCAAATGGGTACTCCGAGCATATCAGAGCGTATACGGATATGAATTTCAAGGAGATAACCTTTTAATTGCAAGAATTAATTTACTTATAACTTTTGTTGACTATATGCAGGACAGATGGAATCGGGTTCCGACAGAGGCAGAACTAAGAAAGGTTGTAAATGTTATTGTCTGGAACTTTTGGCAGATGGATGGGATAACTGGGATGATTCCTTTTGGAAAAAACAAAGAGGAATATCATCAATTCAATTTATTTGATTTTGTTGTAGCAGATGAGCTGGATAGCCAGGATACAGAAGAACCCGAAGAGGTATACTGCCGAATCTATGACTGGCGTAGCGATAAGTCACTAACGTACAAAAGTATGAAGGAAGGTAGATGAGATGAAGTTTGATTTTGCGATAGGAAATCCGCCATATCAAGATACAATATCAGGGGAAAATGAAACTTTTGCACCACCTGTTTATAATAAATTTTTAGATTCTGCTTATCAAATAGCAGATAGGGTTGAGATGATTCATCCAGCGAGATTTCTAAGTAATGCAGGTTCTACGCCTAAGGAATGGAATAAGAAGATGTTGGACGATGAACATTTAAAAATTTTGTATTATGAACAGGATAGCAGCAAGGTATTTGGCAATACAGATATTAAAGGCGGTGTGACAGTAACATACAGAGATTTAACAAAGAATTATGGTGCAATTGAAGTGTTTTCACCGTATGGCGAATTAAGATCTATTAATTCTAAGGTGTCAGATGTAAGTAAGACTAGCATTAAAGAAATTATATATACTCAAAACAGATTTAATTTAGATAATTTATACCTTAAACATCCAGAATATAAATCTGTGATTGGAAGTGAGGGAAAAGATAGGCGTTTTCGAAACAATATTTTTGAAAAAATTCCATCTTTTTTGGAAAAAGCGGCTAATGAATCTGATATTGCAGTAATAGGGGTCATCAAAAATAAAAGATATTGGCGCTATATAGATAAAGAGTTGATTGATTTAGAACATGAAAATTTAATGAAATGGAAAGTAATAGTGCCAAGGGCTAATGGTAAGGGCGTTCTGGGAGAAATCCTTAGTTCGCCAATTATTCTAGAACCAAATCAAGGTTATACACAGACATTTATTGGAATAGGAGCATTTGATACAAATTATGAAGCTGATAGTTTGCTCAAATATATTAAAAGCAAATTTTTAAGGACAATGTTGAGCATCTTAAAGATTGACCAGCATAATGAGCGAGACACATGGGCGAAAATCCCTCTTCAAGATTTTACTGATAAATCCGATATCAACTGGTCAGTATCCATAGCAAACATAGACAAACAGCTTTACAAAAAATATGGGCTATCAGGGGAAGAAATCGCATTTATTGAAAATAATGTAAAGGAGATGGAATAGCATGAATAAACCAAATATCAAGACGACCAAACAGGTAGTTCCAATGCTTTATGGCTATTCCACTCCGGAAGTGATTCGCCATAATGGATGGACGAAGATAGGATATACAGAGCAGGATGTAGAAACTCGCATCAATCAACAGACACATACTGCTGATATTAAGTGGCAGCTTGAATGGAAAGGAAATGCTACTTTTGATGATGGCTCAGGGGAGACGTTTATAGATAAGGACTTTCATGTTTATTTGCGAAAATCTGGTATAGAGCAAGAAAAGGGAAAAAATAATGAATGGTTCCATGTGGATGGCACCACATCAAAACAAATGTTTCGTGATTTTAGGGAAAATCATGGTATCTTAAAAACGACAGATGCAGTTATTCCGTACAAATTGCGTGAGGAGCAGCAGAGTGCAGTTGCGATGACGGTTGCGTATCAGGCAGCTCATAAAGATGGAGAGTTCCTTTGGAATGCCAAGCCAAGATTTGGAAAAACATTATCGGTCTATGATTTTGTGCAGAAAACCGGTGCAGAAAAAGTGCTGATTGTGACAAATCGACCAGCGATTGCAAATTCATGGTTTTCAGATTATGCCAAATTTCTGGGGAGTGAATCAGGATATCTTTTTGTAAGTGAAGTTGACGCATTAAAAGGGAAAATAGGTGTGTTGACGAGAGAAGAATATACACATTTTCTTATAGGAAAAGATAGTGAAAATATAAAATGTATTGAATTTGTATCCTTGCAGGATATGAAAGGCTCTATTTATTTTGGAGGTCAGTATGATAAATTAGGTGAGGTTGCAAATATGGAGTGGGACATCCTTGTTATCGACGAAGCACATGAGGGTGTGGATACCTACAAAACAGATGTTGCATTTGAGCGTATTAAGCGTAAATTTACGTTGCATTTGTCAGGAACACCGTTTAAAGCACTTGCCAATAATAAATTTGCGGATGATGCTATCTACAACTGGACTTATGCAGATGAACAGAAGAAAAAACGTGACTGGGATGTCTCCACAGAGGAAGAAAATCCGTATGCAACATTACCACAGCTTAATCTCTATACTTATCAGATGTCAGAAATTATCAAGGATGAACTGCAACAGGGTATAGAAATCGACGGTGAGACAGAAGAATATGCATTTGATTTGAATGAGTTTTTCGCGGTTGCCAATGGTAAGTTTAATCATGAATCATCAGTTGATAAATTTCTCGATGCTATGACAAGACAGACAAAATTTCCATTTTCTACGGAAGAACTACGTGATGAATTAAAGCACACATTTTGGCTGCTCGACAGGGTAGACAGTGCAAAGGCGCTGGCAAAGAAATTAAAAGAGCATCCGATATTCAAGGAGTATGAGATTGTTCTTGCTGCGGGTGATGGAAAACTGGATGATGATGACGAAACCATGAAATCTTATGATAAAGTGGTTGAGGCTATTGCACAGCATGAAAAGACCATTACTTTGTCGGTAGGGCAACTTACGACAGGAATTACCGTTCCAGAATGGACGGCAGTGCTAATGCTTAGTAATATGCAATCCCCTGCACTTTACATGCAGGCGGCATTCCGGGCACAGAATCCTTGTCTGTTTAAAGTTGGGACATCTTTCAAGAGAAAAGAGAATGCTTATGTATTTGACTTTGATCCGGCAAGAACACTTACCATATTTGAGCAGTTTGCCAATAACCTGAATCCTAATACTGCCAAAGGTGGAGGTACCGCAGAGGAACGCAAAGAAAATGTGAAAGAGCTGTTAAATTTCTTCCCAGTAATCGGCGAGGATGAACAGGGAGAATTGGTAGAACTGGATGCAGAAAAGGTACTGACGATTCCAAGAAAAATCCGCTCTGTTGAAGTTGTGAAGCGTGGGTTTATGAGCAATTTCCTGTTTCAGAATATCAGTAACATCTTTGGGGCGCCGAAGGAAGTCATTGATATTATCACAAAGTTTGAACCAATAGAAGAACCAAAGAGCAAGGTAAATCTGACGGAGGAAGTGAAGAAAGATCTATCGCTGGATGAAAATGGGGAAGTGGCTCTTAGTGATGAATTTGTGATTGGAAGAACACATGATGTTTTTGGCGATAAAATTTATGATGTGACATCTCAGGTACAGGAAACTATGACGCAGATGAAGCAAGCACCGGACAAGGCGCAGAAAGCCATCGACAAACTGAAAGAAGCGGTAAAACAGAGTGCAGTCAAGGCGGTTGTGGATACTGCGCAGTCTACCTATGGCTCTGATATGAAAGTGGCAGATAAAAGACAGATTGAATCAAAATTGAGCCATGAAGCTGATCGAATGATTGATAAGTTACATACCAATTATGAGATTGAGCGTAATGTCATAGAAAATCAGCGTGTAATAGAACAGCAGGCAAGATATGAAAACGGAAAAACATCAGAGCAGATTGATAAAGAATTTGAACAGAAACAGAAAGAAGCTATGGAGAAATTCAATGCAGAATTGACAACTGCTATTTCTGATTTTGCAAAAGAATGCACAAAAGAGACAGTCAAGACCGTAGAAACCAAGAAAAAGGAGCGTGAAAAGGAAACAATTGAGGACGGTGTCAGAGATCATCTGCGTGGTTTTTCAAGGACAATCCCGTCATTCCTTATGGCATACGGAGATAATACGGTAACACTTGCGACTTTTGATACGATTATTCCAGATAAAGTGTTCCTTGAAGTGACAAGCATCACACTGGATCAGTTCAAATTTCTGCGTGATGGTGGCGATTATGTAGAGAAAGAAACCGGACAAACCAAGCATTTCGATGGACAGCTATTTGATTCGGTGGTATTTGATGATTCGGTAAAAGAATTTCTTGCCTTAAAGAAAAAACTGGCAGATTATTTTGATGAAAAGAGTGTGGAAGATATATTTGATTATATTCCACCACAGAAAACAAATCAGATATTCACACCAAGGACAATGGTTAAGAAAATGGTGGACATGCTGGAACAGGAGAATCCTGGTTGCTTTGATATGCCAGATAAGACCTTTATTGATTTGTATATGAAATCTGGTTTGTATATTACAGAGATTGTGAAGCGGTTGTACCAGAGCGATGAGATGAAAAAGCAATTCCCGGACAGTAAAGAACGTCTGAAACATATCTTTGAAAAGCAGGTATATGGATTAGCTCCGACGGAAATTATCTATAAGATAGCAACAAGTTACATATTGGGCTTTGATGAAGATACAAAGGATATCAAGCATAATTTCAGACAGTTAGATGCTTTGCCTTATGCAAAAAAAGGAACGCTGGATGAAGTGTTGGATAAGTTGTATTCTAAAGAGGAGTAGATGAGAGGATGCACCCGGAGACGGGTGCATTTTTGAAATCGTATAATATATAAAGTATTGTAAGTATATTCGTTGTTTTGAGTAGCACTTTTCAGTATAATAAAACTTAAAAGGATGGAAACAGTAGATATTTATCGGATGAAAAAATATGTTCACAAAATTATGGTTTAGACGGAGTTGTTGATAAATCAAGTAGAAAAATATTATCTATGGAGGATACATAGGCAGATAGCCTGTTGATAAAAAGGGTTGCAACTTAAAGAAAGAAGTTGCATAATATGTATATCACATTTGGGAAGTGGGTTATGAGAGATGATATATGTATTATAAAAAAGAAAAAATATGGAAGTTCACAAAAGGTACAGTGGTTGAAACATTGGGCTTTTTGTGAACTTTTTTTAGATGAACAATGTAAAATGT
>NZ_QTVB01000062.1:0-9052 GCF_003435965.1 Roseburia sp. AF42-8 | reverse complement strand
TAAAGTATTATAACGAACAACGAATAAAAGAAAAACTAGGATGGATGAGTCCTGTGCAATACAGGCTTAGCCTCTTGGCTGCATAAAAACAGCGTAGCAGCCAATAAAACTGCTACGCTTAAAAGTCTAACTTTTTGGGGTCACATCAATTTAATTCTGCAAAGAGAGTCCTTTTTCATTTAAGTGGACGAAAGGATAAATCTATAACTGATTACAGAATAGATGACCTGGTGGTAACTTGAAGTTATACTTCGTTACGTTTTCCAACAAATATACTGATAACATAGAATAAAACAGCATAAACCAGGAAGCAGATGAAGCAGCGGATCATCATATCAGATGCCATACTGTCTGCTGCAGTCTGATACATGCAATTATCCAGCCAGTAATCAGCAAAATCAAAAGATTTTTTATGTGTCAGCGTATCTGCCAGTGAAATAATCATGGACAAAACCAGTGGACCGATGATACCAACTGCGATGGAACCGCCTGTTTTCTTAAATAGAACTGTAATCAGGAAGAAAAGGGAGGTATATGCAAAGTTACCAAGAAGCTGTAAAAGCAGGGTGATAACCAGATCTCCTGTGGTACCGGAAAGGCTTCCAACTTTCCAGAATGCAGTGCCGGCAAGGAATCCGGTAACCCAGCAGACAATGGTATAAACCGTTGTGGCAGCTAAGGATACCATGTATTTTACCGCATAAATGCGGGTGCGGCTGTAGCCTCTTGCAATGATATTTTTTAAAGTGCCATTGGTGTAGTCGCTGCATACAAAGAGGGAAAGAAATACAGCCAGTACAATCGTAAAGTTGCTGGAAGATACTGCACCAACCAGCATATATATGCCGGTATAAAGGAATCCATCGTCAGAAGCACTTACGGTTACGCCGCCAGCTTCCATATTTCCCTGTGATAAACTGTAAATCATATTTAATGTTACTGCGGTCAGAAGAATTAATCCGATTAACACACAGCCACAGATGTAAAAGCTCTTCTGACGGAATAATTTTCGAAATTCAAATCTAAATAATTGTTCCATATTAACCACCTATCCGTTTCATAAAGTATTGTTCAAGTCCTTCTGCATGCACCCAGAAACCGTTTACCGCAATGTCCTGTTGAACCAGACGTTTGTTTAATTCAGCGGCTTCCTCAAGATGTGAGGAGAGAATCACCTGATTGCCGGCAATGCGAATCTGTTCTGCCGGAATAGTTTCTGCAAAAATAGCGGCTGTTTTCTGCACATCATCTACTGTAAAAATCAGTTTGTGCTGGCAGCGTTCATTTAATTCTGCAGCAGTAACTTCTTCAATCAGCATACCGTCGTTGATAATTCCATATCTGGTAACGATTTTGGACAGCTCATCTAATAAGTGGCTGGAAATAAGAATCGTGATATTTTTCTCATGATTCAGCTTTAAAATCAAATCACGGACTTCCTTCATTCCGGCAGGGTCAAGACCGTTTACCGGCTCATCTAAGACTAAGAACTCCGGATTGCCGAGAAGTGCAATGGCAATACCAAGACGCTGGCGCATTCCAAGGGAAAATTTGCCGGCTTTTTTATTACCGGTATCAGCAAGCCCAACCAGAGAAAGGATTTCCTTAATCTCTGCATCGGTGCCACCGTAAATTAAGGAAAACTGCTTTAAGTTTTCATAGGCGGTACAGTTTTTATAAAGTCCAGGTGCTTCGATTAAAGAACCGATTTTGCGTCTGGCTTTATCGAAAGGCTCGCCGCCAAATAATTTGATTTCTCCTTTGGTAGGGAAAGCAGTACCTAAGACAAGGCGCATGAAAGTTGTTTTGCCGGCACCGTTTTTTCCAATGAATCCGTAAATATCACCTTTGTGAATGGTCATATTTACATTATTTACAGCCATCTTCTTACCGAATTGCCGGGAAAGATTCGTTGTTTGCAATATTGTTTCCATAAACATATCTCCTTCTTTATTTGTATTACTACAATAATACACTAAGACAGTAATGTCAAGAAGAAAATTTTAAAAGATAGACAGAAAGAGAAAAGAAGTGTACCCTTAAAGAGAATAATTTTGAGCAAAATTATGACGAATAATTCTTAAAAAACGCTTTACATCACCACTACTCTATGGTATACTAAAACACGTTCTGACGGTCGTTGGAACGTATCTGGCTCCGTGGTCAAGCGGTTAAGACATCGCCCTTTCACGGCGGTAACACGGGTTCGATTCCCGTCGGAGTCACTACACGAACAGAATATGAGGCATAAAAAATGTGCCACTGCATATACTTGAAGTGTTACAACAGAATATGGCGACATAGCCAAGTGGTAAGGCACGGGTCTGCAACACCCTTATCACCAGTTCGAATCTGGTTGTCGCCTCTTTCAGGAGAATCTTTTATAGATTCTCTTTTTTTTACGCGAGTAGCGAGAAAAATCGCATGCTTGCATGCAGATTTGACGAGCACCGCGATAACTCGAGAAACTCGCAAAGCGTGTTTCTCGTAGTTAGCGAGCACCTTAAGAAACTTCAATACCATGCACCTGCAAAAATTCCTTCGCAATCTTCGAAAGGTGCCGGTCTTTACTGATAATAAAAGCACTCATAATATAAAGATTTTCATCGGAAATATATTTGATGCACATATCCTTAATTTCATGTATGTCCTCTTTCGTCAGGGAGACTAAGGCTACACTTCCAAAAGAGCGCGCCCATTCAATGGCAGTGGTTTTCGGAGAAGTAATCATGGAAACATTTGGCGAAAGAAGATAGTGTCCAAAAGAAGCATAAACAATATCCAGACAGTCAAAAGGAATTGCCAGCGGGTAGTTGGCAAGGTCCGGGACAGAAAGCTTTCCTTTGATTTTAGCCAGGGGATGGTCTTTTGGAAACAGCGCAACAATATCCTCTCTTTCATAGGGATAAAGTGTAAGCGCACCATGTCCGGGTGCGGCAGAGCGAATCAGCCCAATCTCCGTAATTCCATTTAAGACATTCGGAATAACAAATTCGCTTGGAATCTCATAAAAGTCATAATTTACTTTCGGGTGCTTTGCAATAAAGGCATCAAAAAATTTGTGGAGAAAATAAGGAGAGTTACCAGCTGGAATCGAAATCTTCAACAGTTCAGAGAAGCCGGCTTTCTGATTCAGCAATTCATTTCGTAAGCCCTCTTCCATCATGCAAATCTCTTTGGCACGTTTGTAAAAGATTCTTCCTGCATCCGTCAGCTCTAAAGAACGGTTTCCCCGGAGAAGAAGCTTCGCACCATAGGTTTTCTCAATATTTTTTAGCTGGTTACTCAAAGAAGGCTGTGCAATCAGAAGCTTATTGGCAGCTGCTACGATACTGCCGCAATCTACAATGGTTACAAAGTTACGGTAGGAGTCTAATGTCATAATAAAATACCTCTTTTGTTTTGTAGGAATCATTTGAAAATATAATTTATGTGGTTTGTAGGGGGGATTGTAAAAAATATAAAATTTTAAATATAGTTCCGGGTATGCAGGGAAGATTATTTTTGATATAAAATGCCGCAGTTCTAAAGCACATGTTTTTCTTTCTGTTATCAAAACAGTCTTTCCAATGTTTGACATGATAACTGCCCGGTTCGCCGAAGTACGGATGCATTTTAAGGGCTGTTAGGGGCACTTGAAATTTCGTCTGGCATCCGGCAACGCTGGCACAGGGAAGTGCCAGCGAGGCGCATATGAACATGGATGTGAATTTGCGCCGGTTGCCAGGCTTATTCAGTTATCGGTCGAAATTCTTAGTGCCCCTTGCAGACATTATTCAGCATCCGTACTCGGCGGACAGAGCAGTTATCCTCTCAAAGCAATGGAAAGACAGTTTATAATCAAGAAAAACATGTAACTAAGAACTGCAGACATTTCATATCAGATCAGATAAAATAATCTTCCTGCATAACCGGCTAATTATATTGAAGTAAATATTTTTACAATTCCCCTCTACACAATATAATAAAAATATTATAGAAACCAAGTAAAAATAGTATTTTTATTATAAAACGATTTCTATTATAATGCAAATGTATGTAAAGCAAAGGTGCAATACGGGGACGTGTTGTACCTTTCGTGTTTTTCATAGTTACAATACATCCGAAGGGGACAGAACATTCTCCGGCGGATATATAATGATGGATAAGAGGATATAGATAAAATGGAACATTATGATTTAGAAGTATGTGAACTGAAACGTGAACTGCCTTTTGTGAAACTGTCAGATGGAACAGCGTATGCAAGTTTTGTGGTAATCAGTGATACAGAGCTGATTGAGAAAGCAGGAAAGGAACTGGCGGCATTTGCCAATGGAGCAGAAATTATCCTGACCATTGAAGCAAAGGGAATTGCCCTGGCGTACGAGATTTCAAAGCAGCTTCATATGAAGGAATTTGTGGTAGTCCGGAAAAGCGTGAAGTCCTATGTAAAATCATTTATTCAGGATGCGGTGCATTCCATTACAACAGAAGGAAATCAGGACATTTATCTGGATGAAACGGATGCAGCGAAGCTGAAAGGAAAAAAAGTTGCGATTGTGGATGATGTCATTTCCAAAGGAGAATCTTTAGCAGCGGCTGAACGTCTGGTGCATAAAGCAGGTGGTGAAGTCTGCAGCAGGCTTGCTATTCTGGCAGAAGGAAAAGCGGCAGAACGGACAGATATTACATTTTTACAGAAACTACCATTATTTCAGAAAGGAAAAGAATCTTATGAGCCTGTTGATTAAGCATGCGTCTATAGTAGACGTACGAAAAAATGAAATAAAAACAGGAGATATTTATATTTCCAATGGCCATTTTGAAAAGATTGCAGAGCATATTCCGACCAGCGAGATAAAGGAAAAGGAGCAGCTTATCATAATAAATGCCGAAGGACTTACGGCTTTACCAGGATTGATTGATGCCCATACCCATGTGGAACTTAGTATGTTAAGCAGTGCATCTTTTGCAGAGGCACTGATACAAAACGGAACCACAGCAGCAGTCTTAGACCCTCATGATGCAGTAAATGTGCTGGGACATAAAGGTGCAAAATATCTGATGGAAGAGATGAAAGAAACAGAGCTTACACCGGTCTGGATGGCATCTCCCTGTGTTCCGTCAGCACCGGGATATGAAGACTGTTATGGACAGGTGATGCTTTCCGATGTCAAAGTGATGGTGGAAGAATATGGCATGTATGGAATTGCAGAAGCCATGGATTATAACCGGGTCATTGCAAAGGAAGCTTCTTTAAAAGAAATCTTAGATTATGGAAAAGAAAAAGGTTTAAAAATAGACGGACATGCGCCGGGTGTATTGGGAGCTGACTTAGATACCTATATTGCAGCAGGCGTAAGCTCCGACCATGAGAGTGTAACGGTGGAGGAAATGTTAGAAAAATTCAGGAAAGGAATGTATGTCATTATCCGCCGTGGCTCCTTAAAAGAGCCCGCAAGTGCAAAAGAATTCTTAGATAAAGCAGGAGACAGCGACCATATTTTACTTTCTACCGATGGCTGTATTACAGCAAAAGATATGGCAGAGCATGGACATATGAACTATGCACTGGCGCAGATTGTGGAAGAAGGTGTGGAGCCGCTTCAGGCAATCAAGCTTGCTACGGTTTATCCGGCAGCAGCCTATGGCTTAAAGGACAGAGGTGTCATTGCAGAAGGATATCGTGCAGACATGATACTTGTGAAGAATTTAACAGACTTTAAGGTGCA
This sequence comes from Roseburia sp. AF42-8, assembly GCF_003435965.1. Lineage (NCBI taxonomy): Bacteria > Bacillati > Bacillota > Clostridia > Lachnospirales > Lachnospiraceae > Roseburia > Roseburia sp. AF42-8. The sequence goes on along the minus strand of NZ_QTVB01000062.1, from coordinate 3,341 downwards.
GGATGTTATTGTAAACGGAGAAATTGCAAAGGCTTCTTATCCGCGAATGGATTATCCGAAAGAAGTGATCCATTCCATAAAGCGGGATGATTTAAAAGAAGGAGAACTTACGATTCCATTGCCGGAAGGCTGCATAGATGGCGAAGTAAAAGTCAATATTGTAAAAATCGTGGACGGAACCTTAGAGACAATTCACGAAGAGAGAAAGCTTCCGGTAAAGAACGGTGCACTCATTTTAGAGGATGACTTAATGTATTGTGCAGTAGTAGACCGTTACCGGAAAGATGGTTCCATCGGAATCGGCATCATCAGCCAGGCAGGAGCACTGCAGGGAGCATTTGCCGGTTCGGTAGGACAGGATACCCAGAATCTGATTGCATTTGGAACTTCTCTTTCGGATATGACGCTGGCATTTAATCAGGTGATTGCAAAACAGGGTGGTCTTTCTTATGTAAGGGATGGAGAAGAGAAACAATTTGTGGGACTTCCGGTACTTGGCATATTAAGCCAGAAGCCAATGGAGGCATTTGTAGAGGAAACAGATAGACTTTTAGCTGATTTATGGAAACACGGCTGTATCCTTAAGAATCCAATCCTCACCATGAGTCTTCAGATTTCCCTTGCTGTTATTCCGGAGATGGCAATTACCAACCGGGGATTATTGGATATTATAAATAATCGATTTATTCCAGTTTGTGAACTGGTTTAGATAAAACAAAAGAAAGGACGTTTATTATGGAAAAGTTTTTCAAACTGAAAGAAAATGGTACCAGCGTAAAAATCGAGTTTATCGCAGGTATCACAACATTTGTTACCATGGCTTACATCATCATGGTAAATCCGGCAATGCTTGCCACACCTTTTGAAGGAACCGATATGTATGATAAGGTATTCAACGGCGTATTTTTTGCCACCTGTCTGTCTGCATTTTTAGGAACCTTCTTAATGGGAGTTCTTGCCAGATTGCCGTTTGCCCAGGCACCTGGTATGGGAATGAACGCATTTTTTACTTACACCGTAATGCTTGGCATGGGTTATTCCTATGAAGCATCACTGGCAATGGTATTCATTTCCGGTGCATTATTTATCCTGATTACCTTATGTTCCTTCCGGGAAAAAATTGTAATGGCAATTCCAAAAAATATAAAAGTTGCCATATCAGTGGGTATCGGATTGTTCCTTGCATTTATCGGCTTCCAGGATGCTGGTCTTATTGTAGGAAATGAAAGTACCATGGTATCGTTGGTGGATTTTTCTACTTTTTCTGAAAATCCGGTGGCTTGCTGGGGTGCAATTTTAGCCTTCTTTGGAATCGTGCTTACCACCGTTCTTTATAAGAAAAAAGTAACCGGTTCTATTTTAATCAGTATTTTTGTAGTAACTATTCTTGGAATTTTCACCGGAAATACTGTATTTGATGGCTTCCAGATTAACTTTGGTGCCCAGGTAAAAGATTTTGCAGATGTTTCTTTATTCGCATGTTTCCGCGGTTTCCGGGAATTATTTATGGGAAGCTCGGTAGGACAGGCAATTTTAACTTTGATCATGCTGATTATCACTTTCTCCATGGTTGACATGTTTGATACCATCGGAACCTTAATCGGAACTGCAAAATCAGCAAATATGTTAGATGAAGATGGAAATATTCCAAATGCAAAGAAGAGCCTTCTCTGTGATGCAATTGCAACGGTTGGCGGTTCTATATTTGGTACTTCCACCGTTACCACTTATGGTGAATGTATCTCCGGAATCAGCGTAGGAGGAAGAACCGGACTGACTTCTGTATTTACAGCAATCATGTTCTTAGCAGCAATCATCTTTGCTCCGTTTGTAAGCATCATCCCATCCTGTGCAACAGCACCGGCATTAATCTTCGTAGGTGGTCTTTTGTTAAGTGCTATCAAAGATATGGAATTTGATGATGTATCCGAAGCAATTCCGGCATATCTTGCATTAATCATGATGCCGCTTACCTACTCCATCGCAAACGGAATTGCCGTTGGATTGATTGCTTATACATTAATTAAAATCTTTACCGGAAAGTTCAAGGAGTTAAATATTATCACAGTAGTATTATCCGCACTCTTTGTTATCCGTTATCTGATGATTTCCTTATAATCTTTTGAAGAACTGCATAAGAAAAGCGCAGGGCAATGAATGCTCTGCGCTTAAATTTTTTCGCTATGTAATAATTCTACTGTGGCTGATTTGGATTCTGCTGTTCTGGCTGCTGATACTGCTGCTGACCATTGAACTGCTGTGGCTGACCGTTGAACTGCTGCTGTCCGTTGAACTGCTGTGACTGTCCGTTGAACTGCTGCTGTCCGTTGAACTGCTGCTGTCCATAATAAGCCTGCTGTGCCTGATTTACCTTTGGAGCTACAATGCCGTAAGCCCAGTTTGCAAGTCCGTTTAATCCAGGAACGTTTGCTTCGTTTCCTTTGGCTGTGTTTACAAGAGCCATGATACAGAAAATCAGAACTACAAGGCTTACAATACCATCGATGACAGAAATTGCTGTTCCCCATACAGAACCCATAAGAGGTATCTGGTATAAGAAATCGAAAATGTTTAAAATACCATTTACGATATCTGCAAAGATACATAAGAAAAATGCCTGAATTACCTGACGGGAAGCCCATTCATTTTTCTCCACGATGAGAACGAAACCAGTCAGTAATGCAAGAACAGTGCTGTATCCTAAGAATGCAAGGATAAATGCGGCTACTGCATAAAATGATAATCTGATTCCTAACTTACCTTTTTCCATTATATTTGTTCCTCCTAAAAATGGTTTAATATTTTATAACATTATAAGTATACTGTTCTTATGTAAAAAAAGCAAATAAATTTGCATGGAATTGTGTAAAAAGCAGGTAGAAATCTGTAAATTCTCTCTTGACGGATTTGTGCTGCTTTGGTAAACTATATGAGTGTGAATTGACACAATTAAATATGTGGCGTCTTAGCCAAGTGGTAAGGCACGGGTCTGCAACACCCTTATCGCCGGTTCAAATCCGGCAGACGCCTTTTTAAAGAGAACCGATGAGGTTCTCTTTTTTTAATAGTAGTTGCAATATGAAAGTATGCAGAAATGAAATTCCGGAAAAGCCTATTATAATAAAAGCTGCTAACACATATCCGGTTATTTTTGGTAACAATATGGGAATAGAAACTGGTAGTGCATTTATGCAAATACATAAAAAAGTAGCTGGAAGATATTTAAAAGTCAATAATAAAAGCTGCTAACACATATCCGGTTATTTTTGGTAACAATATGGGAATAGAAACTGGTAGTGCATTTATGCAAATACATAAAAAAGTAGCTGGAAGATATTTAA
>NZ_QTVB01000061.1:0-9993 GCF_003435965.1 Roseburia sp. AF42-8 | reverse complement strand
CAGACGCTTTAACACACATATACCTCATCAGAAGATCACCACAGATACAACAGAGTTTAAATACTATGAAGTTGATGTTAAAGGACATATGACTATGCACAAACTTTATACGGATTTGTACAGGCTGTATAATACCAACATTCATGAGAAGATTGCGGAACAGAAGAAAAAAGAAGCAATGCTGCAGTGATAACAGATGAATTTTTATAGAATCTATAGTATAATCAAGAGGTCGGATGAATGTCCGACCTTAATGATAATAAAGTAGATATTCCCTATTTTAAAGAAAAAAGCATATAAGATTCGATATGAAAAATAAATAAGGAAGCAGTTCTAAAATGTATCATTTGTACCGGAGAACATGTGGCTGGATTTTAAGATATGCATATCGTACACTTTGACGAGAATATGTTGATTGGGGATGCAGCGGACCTGGATGCATTTATGGAAATGTATGGTGTGGAAGCAATTTCCAAGGAATATTTGTAATTATTAGGGAAAAGAAAATTTGAATTTGTCGGATTGGTAAATTCATATTTAGTGAATGATAACAATTTATAATTTAGTATTGGATAAAGAATAAAAAAGGAAGTAAGTTATGACGAATAAAGAAATAATGGATATAGCAATGCAGCAATCTGCATATGACACAAATGCAAAGGTTTCTGACTTCCTTCAGGATACAACAGTCAATGCGGAGCATATAGCCAGCAGAGGTGTAAACATCAATACTGTTGCGTTGTGGATTGTATTCTGCAAATATTGTTTTCATCGTATCTTATCTCCTTATCGTCCAATCAATCATTCGTTACAAAAATCAGAAGCATTTCAATCAGCTCACCATGTCACTTTTATTTTGTGTTATACTGTTTTATAGATTTTTCTTGCCCTTGTATTTGCCCTTATCAGAGTTCGTAAACACTGGTGGGACGATATAACATAAGGGAAACAATAAGGGAAAGCTCACCTGCGACAAATTCAGTGTTTTCAAGGGTTTGCGGAAAATTTAATAACAAAATATAACAGTTATTAAATCTCTTAAAACAGGTGAAATCTCAATCGGAATTTGTAGAATTAGTAAATCTCGATTTTGGGAAATACAAGAATGTGTCTCATTATGGTTTTAATGCGGTTTGTAAGGAGAAACAATATGATTGGGTTTGTTATATGGTCACTTTTTGGAGTGTTTATAATTGGATTAGGAATAAAAGATATGTTTTCTAAGAATCCCGTTGGATTCTGGGCTAATACCGAAACAATAAAAGTAAAAGGTGTGAAAGGTTACAATCGTGCGAGCGGACTATTGTTTATAATCTATGGAATCATTTTTGTTATATTAGGAATTCCGCTGTTAGAAGGTCAAAATACACCATACGTTCTGTTGTCGGTTATTGGTGTGATGGTGGAAACAATTGTAATTATGGCTGCTTATAGTTTAGTTATCGTTAAAAAGTATGAAGAGAAGTAAATAACTTCAAGTTTTGATTTGACTTAATTCATAACATTTATTAACTGTTATATCTTATCCTCGTGAAGTCCGCAACCCCTTGAAAATGCTAAATTTGTAGCGAGTGAGTTTGCCCTTATGCTTTCCCTTGTGTTATATCCTTTTCCCTCATGTTACGAATGCTCACAAGGGCAAAATTAAGGGAAAGAAAATCCAGTAACAAACTATAACATGAAATGAAAATGGCAGGAAGAACGGATTGAAATGCTTTCAAAACTTTTAGAAAATTAAGGAAAGGACAGATAAGATATGAGATTGATTTATGCAAGATATAATCCGCAATGTAATAGCATAGATGTAACCACGTTTGAAAATGTAGTGCTTAGAATTGATTGCAATAAGGCAGAGGAAGGATTGAGAACTACTCCCGGCTCCCAGTGTTCGTTGAATGCTTTGGCTATTGATAATCCATTAGAATATGCAAGATTATACTTGGATGGAGAAATGCAAGTATGGGTTGATGCAGAGGATCGTTTAGATACGTGGTGATTTTGCTAATATAATATCATGATAGAGGTCTAGTACTAAAAATTCCAGAAAAATATATAGAACGTACGGTTATTCCATAATAAGAGGCAGGAATCTTAAGTTTCTAGATGTTTGAATTTTGCCTTAAGGTAAATAGAGAGGACACATTGATTTTTCAGTGTATCCCCTCTATTTTAAAATTATTTTTAAATAGTTCTTGCACAAAAACAAATAGCATGCTAAAATCTATTTAAAGAAAGTTTTAAATAGGTAAAAGATATGGGAGAAACTAACATTTTTAAAGTATTGGCAGATAGCCAGCGAAGAGACATTCTTATTATGTTGAGAAATGAACGATTAAATGCCGGAGAGATTGCTGAAAAATTACAGATTACACCGGCTGCTCTTTCTTATCATTTAAAATTACTTAAAAACGCAGACTTGATATCTGAATATAAAGAGAAAAACTTTGTTTATTATGAAATCAACACTACGGTTTTCGATGAATTAATTATATGGGTTAACCAGTTTGGAGGAAAAAAAGTATGAAAAAAATAATGTGGATAGTAGCAATGATACCAGTTGTAGTTACAAGTGTTGTACTACAGTTTATGCCTGATATTATACCTATGCATCATGACTTGGAGGGAAACACTGACAGATGGGGAAGTAAAACAGAAAGCTTTATTTTTCCGGTAATTATTTTGTTTATTACACTGTTTTGGCACTTGCTAATCTATGTGTTTGAGAAAAAATCAAAAAATGCAAATACAGAAAAGGAACAGATGGAAACAAAATCTTCTGCAAAGGTATTATGTGTTGTAGGAATTTCGCAAGCAATCATGTTCGGGATTATGCATTATTTTATTCTTTATTCTTCTTGGATACAGGCAAATGCAGGTGGTGAACATGCGGTTATTGACATTGCAAAAGTTTCATGTATTTTGTGTGGTATTATATTTATTGTATTAGGAAATTTTATGACAAAGGCAAAACGAAATGCAGTAGTGGGAGTTCGAACCGTTTGGAGTATGCACAATGATAATACATGGAGAAAGAGTAACCGCTTTGGTGCAATATGTATTATTATTACGGGGTTATTGACTATCATTACAACCGTATTTACAAGTGGGATGACTGGCACAATCTTTATGTTGATTTATTTATTATTAGCAACAATTGTAACTGTGGTATACTCAAAAAAGATATATGATAAGGAAATAAAAAAATAATTTGTATCTTTATGCGAGAGGGTGAAATTCCAGTCTTTTACGGAGAGATAACAAACGAAGGGAGGCAATTGCCTCCCTTCGTTTGTTATCTACTCCTTCCACGGTTTGGTGGAGAATATGGTCTTGTTAACTCTCGCTCCTTTATGTCCTGTTTCTTAGATATAAGCCTATCGTGTAGAGACTGCGGCTTTTCTCCATACCGTTGTTTCCAATTCTTAAGGCTGTCCTGATAATCCCCATAAGCTGTCTCTGACTTATGAAATGCTTTGTAGAAGGCTTTCGCATTCTGATACCCGTATTCCTTTACGATATGGGATAATCGGGCTTTCATTCGGGAAATACGTTCCTCCAATCCGGCTATCTCTGTTGAAAGTTCGGAACGCCTTTTTGCTTTGAAGATACCTTTGCTGTCGGACAGTTCAATTTCAAGGTCACTTCGCTGTTTCTCGAGTGCAAAAATTGCTTTATTCTGTTCTTGCAGCTTTTGATAAATTTCGCATAAGTGCTTGTAAGAAACTGCTTCCGGTGATGGCTGTGGTCTTGGCGGTATGGCAGGCTTTGGTGTATCTGTCTGCTTTCTTCTGGTACAGCTTTCTGCTCTTTGAAATCTGTGTTCTCCGGTCTTGCTTCAAGCTCTTTGGAAATTACTTTATCTGCAAGCTCCAGAGTTTTGAGAAATACTTTGGAGATTAACAGTTCTAATACTGCAATGGCAGTACCGATAATGGAAGATAACAGATTCGGTCTGTTTCCGTAAAGCCATACGGATTCCACAATCTTGTCCGTTATCCGTTCCTTTTTTATCTGCATGATTTCTGACTTGGAAACACCCGTTACAATCGCTCTGTCAACAGTCTGATTCCACAAGGTGCGTTTACTGTTGTCTGCCTCAATCTCGGTGGCTTTCGGATTGTTCTTACCAATCTTTTTGGTGGCAAGATACATACCGCCACGCTCAAAAACTTCTAACCGCTGGCTTTTATCCCACACATACTGATTGATAAGATTGGTATAATCCTGCTTGACGGTATCAAGGAAATTTTCAGCCTTGAAGTGTTTATCCTTAATGGAGAAAATCTGTCTTTCGTATACCTCACCTTTGTGAATCACCTTACATCTTTTACGGATATTTCCTTCTTCATCAAGTATCTCTTTCTTGGTGCGTACATGATTTCCCTTTTCGTCATAGAACATATTGCGGGTGGCAACCTTTTCTATGGGCTGTTCCAAGAGTGTACGCTCCGAAAAAATGAGATGGATGTGATAGTTGGTTTTCCGCTTATTGTGATGCAGGGCTGCGATACAGTCCGTTCCGTAAGTCTGTCTGAAATGGTCTGTAAATATCTGCAACAGTCTGTCTGGAGGATACTCCGTAAAAGATTCCGGCAGGGCTATGATCAATTCCCTTGCCTCAATACATTTCCCCTCCGTACCGCTTTTTTTAAATTCTGCCTGATTATATTTTGCAAGGTCAGTCCAAAAATTACGGTCTGTGGTTTCATATACCGCATACAGATTTTCCTGCTTCTTTGGGCTTGAAATATAATAAATTCTTCCCCGGACATTGTGGAGCTTCGTCATCTGAATAAATGAATTTCTTGGCATGTGCTTCCTCCTTTCCGTATCTGCCAAGTACGAAGCTGCAAGAAATGAGGATGGGAAACTTTCTAATGTGAAAGTGAGTAGGCTACATAGGTAGCCTGTCTACGAACATATCCGCCTGTCGGCGAAAGCTCCCAGCAGGGCGAAATACACAGAGTACAAATCGTAAGATTTGTGCGAGGGGTGTATTTCGCTCTCAAACGCCGAGGGCTTGTATAAAAAAGTTTCTTCCCCACTTCTTAAATTTCCGGTTGTATCTTAGAGGAAGCACATGGTATAATCTATTTGCGTGTAGGTATATCATGGCTTCGGTCAGATACATACCTTAGGGATGGTCTTAGGACTGTCCCTATTTAATTTGTCACATTTCTTGTGACAGCTCTGACATTTCCTTTGTCCCTTAAGTCCCTGCCTTCATTGGCGGTCATGAACTTTTCAAGCATATCCGTTTTGATAAGGACTTTCCGTCCTACCTTCAATACCGGAAGCTTTTTCCATTCTACCAGTTTCCGCAGGGTATTTCTGCCGATACCCGTATAGTCGGCAGCTTCCTCAATGGACAGTGCAATCTTCACTTCTGTCATTAAAACACCTCCTCTTGAATTGCATAATGCAATTTTGTGACTATGCCTACTATATAACTTTTATATCTTCTTGTCAAGCGTTACGAAATTTTAAAAGCAATTATTAACTTGCATATTGCAATGCTACTTTTACTGTGTTATACTTTAGCCATACCGAAAAAGGAGGCGTATCAGAATGAAAGATAAAGAATTACGCAAGTTAATCGGTAGCAGGGCAAAACAACGCAGACTGGAATTAGGTGTCAACCAGCCTTATATAGCAGAAAAGATGGGAGTTACCGCTTCCACCATACAGCGGTATGAGGCAGGAACGATTGACAACACCAAGAAGCTTGTTCTGGATGGTCTGTCGGAAGCACTTCATGTATCAGTGGAGTGGCTGAAGGGCGAGACGGAAGAAATGACAAGTGATGTTACGGATAAAAGGGAATTACAGATTCGTGATACCATGACTTCCATTCTCTCCAAACTGCCTTATGATATGAAGGCAGACGAAGCGGATTTTTCCAAAGATTTACTGCTGCTGATGTTGAAGGAATACGAATTATTCGTTGATTCCTTTCAATATGCCTGTAAGAATTTTAAAGGGAATACGGAAGATGCCACAATTGCAAAAGTAATGGGGTTTGAATCCAATCAGGAATATAATGAGATTATGTTCCTTAGGGAAATCACCCATACGGTAAACGCACTGAACGACATGGGCGACATTGTAAGGCTCTATTCCAAGAATCCCGAAACGGCAGCCGTAAGGCTTGCAAATCTTCTTTCAGAGAAAGACTCCGAACCGGTATAGATTAGACAACCGGAGTTATGATATACTTACACGCAGAAAGCATTTCATCAGTTCCGATTGTCGATATCGAAAGGAGTAACGATTATGGCAAAAGGTTCTGTAAGAAAGAAAGGCAAGAAATGGTACTACCGCTTCTATGTGGAAGATGCAAGCGGTAATCTGGTGCAGAAGGAATTTGCAGGTACGGAAAACAAAAGCGAAACGGAAAAGCTGTTGAGGCAGGCAATGGAGGATTATGAAGCCAAGCGGTTTGTTGCAAAGGCTGAAAACATCACACTCGGAGAGTTGCTTGACCTGTGGGCTGAGGAAGAATTAAAGACAGGCACATTGAGTAATGGAACGGTTGGCAATTATCTTCAGACAATTGGGAGAATCAAACAACACCCTATCAGCAAAAGGAAACTGAAAACGGTGACTTCGGTACACCTGCAGGAGTTTATGGATTTGCTCTCATTTGGAGGCACTGTGGGAGATTTTATATCAAAAGGATATTCCATTGATTATGTAAGGTCATTTTCAGCAGTATTGCAACAGTCATTCCGGTTTGCGGTATTTCCGAAACAGTTTATTACCTTCAATCCAATGCAGTATGTGGTGATGAGGCATAAAAAGGAAGAAACGGATTTGTTTGCGGATGAAACAGCCACAGACAGAGACAAGGTTAAACCGCTTTCCTTTGAAATGTACCGGAAACTGATTGAACAGCTTGGAAAACGAAGTGGGGATGCGATTCTTCCGGTTCAGATAGCATACTTTACAGGTCTCAGACTTGGAGAGGTAGCAGGTCTGACATGGCAGGATATCAACCTTGAAGAACAGTATCTCACTGTACGCAGGAGCATCCGCTACAATGGTGCTACCCATAAGCACGAAATCGGTCCGACAAAGTGGAAAAAGATCAGGGTTGTTGACTTTGGCGATACCCTCGCAGATATTTTGAGGAATGCAAAAAAGGAACAGCACAAAAACCGTTTTCAGTATGGGGAACTCTACCAGCGGAATTTTTACAGAGAAGTAATGGAAAAGAATCGGGTGCATTACGAGTATTATCATTTGGGAATGACAGAGAATGTGCCGGAAGATTACACCGAAATCTTCTTTGTATGCTTAAGGGAGGATGGTTGTCTGGAACTTCCGGCAACCATAGAAACAGCCTGCCGGACAGCAGGAAGAAAAGTACCGGAGCTTGAAGGTTTCCATTTCCACACACTGAGGCATACCTACACGACAAACCTCTTATCCAACGGGGCTCAGCCTAAGGATGTGCAGGAACTGTTAGGACACTCAGACGTGAGTACCACCATGAATGTCTACGCCCATGCTACAAGGGAAGCAAAGCGGACTTCCGCAAGACTTCTTGATAAAGTGGCAGGCAACGATTAAACAACTGAATAATGAATTTTCCCTTGTAATTATCCCATAAGGGCAAAAACAAGGGAAAAGGATACATATATAGAATTTTCAATGGCGGGAAGCTTGAAAATAGGGGAAAGTTAAGAGAGTTAATAGATAAATTCTAGTTTGGAGAATTGAAAAAAACGGAATTTACCTATTAAGACATATAAACTCTTGACAATAAAGCTCCTATATAGTATGTTTTTAATAAACTACTATATAGGAGCTTTTGTATGGAAATGAATGGAGGATTTCTTGTCACCAAAATAAAACAGCTTGGAGACCGGATTTTCGAGAAGATTCTCAGTGAAAAGAATATTGATGCGTTTAATGGAGCCCAGGGGCGTATTCTTTATGTGCTGTGGCAGAAGGATGGTATTTCAATCAGGTCACTCTCGACTAAATGCGGATTAGCGATAACATCTCTTACTACGATGCTGGAAAGAATGGAAAATCAAGGGCTGATAAGCCGTGTTCAGTCTGAAACGGACAAAAGGAAAACGCTCCTGTTTCTGACTGAGAAAGCACATGCCTTAAAGGGCGAGTACGATTCTGTATCTGATGAGATGGGCAGTATTTACTACAAAGGTTTTTCAGAGGAAGAAATTACCCGGTTTGAGGAATGCCTCGACCGCATCAGAAAGAATCTTGAGGAGTGGCAGAAGTCATGAGTATTTGTATCAAAGATCAGATTCAGAACATGAATATCGTCATTGGCTGCACAGTGGGGTGTACATATTGCTATGCCCGCAACAACGTGAAACGCTGGCATATGATTGATGATTTCGCTGACCCTGAATTCTTTCCGGGTAAGCTCAAGATGATGGAAAAGAAACGTCCGCAGAACTTTCTTCTTACCGGCATGAGCGATCTCTCCGGATGGAAGCCGGAATGGAGAGACGAGGTATTTGTAAAGATCCGTGAAAATCCGCAGCATCAGTTCCTGTTCCTTACCAAGCGACCTGATTTGCTGGATTTTGATACCGATCTGGAAAACGCATGGTTTGGCGTTACGGTGACGAGGAAAGCAGAACTGTGGCGTATCGAGGCTCTTCGGAAAAACGTCAGAGCAAAACATTACCATGTTACCTTTGAGCCGTTATTCGACGATCCCGGCACAGTTGACCTTTCCGGAATCAATTGGATCGTTGTCGGCACCATGACCGGAGCTCAGAGCAGGAAGATTCATACGGAACCGGAATGGGCATGGTCTCTGACGGACCAAGCACATAAGCTCGGCATTCCGGTGTTTATGAAGGAAGACCTTGTCCCTATCATAGGGGATGAAAATATGATTCAGGAAATGCCGGAAGAATTTAATAAAGTGTTAGAGGTACAGAAATCATGGAAGAAGTAATGAATGGAATCCTCATTCGTGAGGTGGAAACAAAGAACATCATGACTAAGTCTAGTCTGCCGGTAGGCGGTTACTCGGTCAATCCCTATGTGGGCTGTACACATGCCTGCAAGTATTGCTATGCTTCTTTTATGAAGCGCTTTACCGGGCACAAGGAGGAATGGGGCACTTTCCTTGATGTGAAGCATTGGCCGGAAATTAAAAATCCGAAGAAATATGCCGGACAGCGGGTGGTCATCGGTTCTGTGACAGATGGCTACAATCCACAGGAGGAGCAATTCGGGAATACCAGAAAACTTCTGGAGCAGCTGATCGGCAGTGACGCAGATATTCTGATCTGCACAAAGTCGGATCTTGTGGTACGGGATATTGATCTGTTGAAGAAGCTTGGACGTGTAACCGTTTCATGGTCGATCAACACACTAGATGAAAATTTCAAGAATGATATGGATTCTGCTTCGAGCATTGAGCACCGTATCGCTGCTATGAAGCAGGTATATGAGGCAGGTATCCGTACAGTCTGTTTCGTATCCCCGGTATTCCCCGGTATCACGGATTTTGAAGCAATCTTTGAGCGGGTAAAGAATCAGTGCGATCTGTTCTGGCTCGAAAATCTCAATCTTCGAGGCGGTTTCAAAAAGACAATTATGGATTATATCGCCGGAAAATATCCTGATCTTGTACCACTTTACGACGAGATCTATAACAAGCATAATCGCAGCTACTTTGAAGCACTTGAAGTAAAAGCTGAGAAAATGGCTAAGAAGTATGATTGTGCCTTTGTGGATAATGAAATGCCTTATGGCAGAGTCCCGCAGGGGCATCCGGTGATCGTAGATTATTTCTATCATGAGGAAATCCGTGGGACAGAGAATACCGGAAAAAGAAATCGCTAAATTCCAGTTTATGGAATTGGAAAACCGGAAGTTGTATGTTTTATCAATTACAGGTTCTAAAACTGAATAAATCAGAAATTAAGAGTAGATAACCTGAAATATGGTTATCTATTTTTAATCGTCTTGATTTTCTTTACCATTGAATTTTTATGGGAA
>NZ_QTVB01000060.1:0-10092 GCF_003435965.1 Roseburia sp. AF42-8 | reverse complement strand
TATAGAGTATTGTCATTTTTGTCATTATTCTTGTATATATTCTTTTTTATGTATTTTCTTATTTCACTGAAAAACACATTGGAATATATGAAGTGACCCAGGGTACAATTGCCGAGAATAATACTTATACCGGATTGATTGTAAGGTCAGAAAGTGTTTATACTTCCGACTATAGTGGTACCTTTAATTATTACATTGCAGACAATGCCCAGGCTGGCTGGAACAATATTATCTGTTCTGTGGATGAGACAGGCTCTGTCAGTGATCAGTTGGCGGCTGCAGCTGCTTCAGATACCACGGGGCTTGACAGTGATTATTTTAAAAATCTGAAGTCCAATGTATCACAGTTTACCCAGTCCTATGATTCATTGTCTTTTTATCATGTATATGATTTTAAAGAAAATGTAAGCTCTCAGGTCATGGAATCGGTAAATATGAGTGCATTATCCGATTTGACAGCATCCGGGGCAACGGCAAGTGATACTTTCCATATCAGTTATGCCCAGACTCCGGGGCTAATTGCTTATTATACCGATGGCTATGAAAATATCACGACAGATAATTTTACGGCAGATGATATTCAGCCGCTGGATTATAAGAAGACAACCATTAAAAATAACAGTACGATTGCTGCAGGTGACCCGATTTATAAGCAGATTACCAGTGAAAACTGGAATATCATTCTTCCGGTCAAGAAAGCAACCTATGACCGGTTAACAGACAGCAATGTTATTGAAATCAAATTTAAAAAAGACAATACGAGCTGCTGGGTGAATTATGAATTAAAAACCCAGGGGAATGATTATTATGTGATATTATCTCTGCATAATAACATGGTTCGCTTTGCAGGAGACCGTTTTACCGATGTGGAATTACTGCTGACAGAGCGGAGTGGACTTAAGATTCCAAATTCTTCCATTACGGAAAAGGCTTTCTATACTGTTCCGAAGGAATATTTTACCCGTGGAGGCGATTCTAACTCCTTAGGCTTATATGTAAGGGACAGTAAGACCAATGCTGTTAATTTCGTTGCAACAGCTATTTTCCAGGAATCCGAAACGGATTATTATATTGACGAAGAAGAAATTACTGCCGGCAGCATCATTCAAAAGCCGGATTCCAATGATACTTTTGAGGTGCAGGCGCAGTCCACACTTCAGGGTGTATACAATGTCAACAAGGGATATGCGGTATTCAAGCAGATTGATATTTTGTATCAGAATGAAGAATATACCATTGTAAAGGCTGGAACAGATTTTGGAATCTCCATTTATGATCACATTGCATTAGAGGGCGATGCTGTTTCCGAGGATGATTTGATTAATTAATATTGTTAAAAAAGTAATATTATCATAAAATGATATCATGAGATTAAGAGGTGTATAAAATGCTGAAAGAAAACTTAAAAGAAGTGCAGGAAAATATTTTAAAGGCATGTGAAAAGTCCGGAAGGAATCCGGAAGATGTAACATTGATTGCTGTCAGCAAGACCAAGCCGGTACCAATGCTGCAGGAAATTTACGATGAAAACATCCGTGACTTTGGGGAAAATAAAGTACAGGAGCTGGTAGAAAAATATGATGAGCTTCCACAGGATATCAAATGGCATATGATTGGTCATTTACAGAGAAATAAAGTGAAATATATCGTTGATAAGGTCTGCCTGATTCATTCTGTAGATTCTTATCGTCTCGCTGAAGAAATTAATATTCAGGCAAAGAAGAAAAATATCACAGTTCCAATTCTCGTGGAAGTCAATATTGCTGAAGAAAGCAGCAAATTTGGCATTCATGCAGAGGATGCCATTGCACTGGTAGAACAGATTGCACAGCTTGAAAATGTACAGATAAAAGGACTTATGACTATTGCTCCGTTGGTAAAAAATCCAGAAGATAACCGTCAATATTTTCGGAATATCCGCCAATTATCTGTTGACATAGCCGCAAAAAACATTGATAATGTATCTATGAATGTCCTGTCCATGGGTATGACAGGAGATTATATGGTTGCCATTGAGGAAGGTGCTACAATGGTTCGTGTCGGTACCGGAATTTTTGGCGAAAGAAATTATAATAAATAAGTAGTTAGGAGAATGAACAATGGGTCTTTTTGATAAATTTATGGATGTTATGCGTTTGAACTCAGATGATGACGATGATGATTTCTATGATGACGATTATTATGATGATGAGGAAGAAGAAAAGCCAAAGAAAAAGCTTTTCCATAAGCATGAGGAAGAGGATGACGATTTCGATGAGCCTGTTGTAAAGGAGAAACCAAAGGCAGTCAGCAAGATTACTCCAATGCGCAGCAGCCGGAAGCAGAATGGTAATATGGCAGTCTGTGTGATTAAGCCAACCTCTTTTGAGGATGCAAGAGAGATTACTGAGACTCTTCTTATGAACCGTACCGTTGTATTGAATGTAGAGGGTCTGGATGTTGAGATTGCCCAGAGAATTATTGACTTTACCTCTGGTTCCTGTTATGCAATCAATGGAAATTTGCAGAAGATATCCAATTATATCTTTATTATTACACCAGAATCTGTTGATATTTCAGGTGACTTCCAGGAGATTTTAGACAGCTTCTCCGGTTCGTCCATTCAGACAGATTTTCGTTAATAGTATTACAATCAAAATATATGATATGATATAGTTATGATGCAGGATGAACAATTAATAAAAAAACGCTTTCTGGACTTGTTCCAGCAGGCACAACGCAAGGGGATTGTCTGTTTCAGCGATTTTCTTACCCTGAATGAACAGAATATCTTAAATAGCTGCGCCGGATCATTGGGAATTACCTATGAATTATCGGGCGGCTGTTTTTATGCAGAGCGTCAGATAGCAGCTTTTCTTCCTGATGCTCTTTATTATGAATGGAGTTATCCGATTAAATGTATTGAAATTGCACCGGCTTATCCGAAATTTGCAGATACAATTTCCCACCGGGATGTATTGGGAGCATTGATGAATCTTGGCATTGCAAGAGAGAAGCTGGGAGACATTCTGATAAAGGATAATAAGGCTTACCTTTTTGTAAAAAGGGAAATTGCCGATTACATAGCCGAGGAACTTCAACAGGTATGTCATACTATAGTACATTGTGTTTTAGAAGAACCATCAGCTATGGCAGTGGAGCCAGAATTAAAAGAATTCGAAAAAATTGTGGCATCGAATCGCTTAGATAGTGTGATAGCTGCCATGAGCGGAAAATCAAGAAGCCAGTCGGTTGTGTTGATTCAATCCGGGAAAATTCTTATCAATGGTGCAGAGTGTTTACATAACACATACTTATGTAAACAAAAAGATGTGATTTCCATCCGGGGCACCGGAAAATTCATTTTTGATGGGGAAATTGGCACCACAAAGAAAAGTAAGATGAAAATCCGTTTCCGGCAGTATGTTTGATTAATGATGAAAATCCACTTCCGGCAGTATGTTTCATAAAAAAGACGAAAGGCGATAGATTTATGAATAAGAAAATCATGTATATAATTACTATATTGAGTACAGCAGTATTGCTTTTTCTCGACCAGATAGCAAAATATTTAGCCGTGCTTCATCTCAAAGGACAGGCTGCAATTCCAATTATTAAGAACGTTTTTGAATTGCAGTATCTTGAAAATCAGGGGGCAGCCTTTGGTATTATGCAGGGGAAGAAAACTTTTTTTGTGATTGGAACATTGATTTTCCTTGTAATAGTGGTAATTCTTTATCATAATATTCCACTGACGAAAAGATTTACACCAATCCGCATTGTTGCTGTACTGATTGTTGCCGGTGCTATTGGAAATATGATTGACCGTGTTGTACACCAGTATGTCATTGATTTCTTTTATTTTAAGCTAATTAATTTCCCAATTTTTAATGTTGCAGATATTTATGTGGTAGTAGCATGTATTCTCTTTATTCTGCTGATGCTGTTTTATTATAAGGAAGAGGAATTAGGTCAGATTTTCCCATTTATGAAGAACAAAAAAGCGGAAGAGTAGGGGGAAATTTCTTTTATGCATAAGGAAACTTTTGAAGTTACAGGTGAATATGAAGAGGAACGTCTGGATAAGTTTCTGGCTGCTATCTACCCGGAACAGTCCAGAAGTTTCTTTCAGAAGCTGATAAAAGACGGGCTGGTATTGGTCAATGATGTGCCACAATCAAAAGCAAATTATCGGATGCATATAGAAGATATGGTTTCTGTGACCATACCAGATGCGGTAAAGACAACCATTTTACCAGAAGCTATTCCATTAGACATCTTGTATGAAGATGATGATGTAATTATCGTTAATAAACCCAAAGATATGGTTGTACATCCATGTCCCGGACATTACAGCGGAACGCTTGTAAATGCAATCATGTACCATTGCAGGGAAAATCTTTCCGGAATCAATGGTGAAATCCGGCCAGGCATCGTTCATCGAATTGATAAGGATACCACCGGTTCACTGATTATATGCAAAAATGACCAGAGCCATCGTCTGATTGCAGAACAGATTAAAGTGCATTCCGTTAACCGGCTGTATCGTGGCATTGTAAAAGGCATTGTAAAAGAAGATTCCGGCACCATTGAAGGCGCAATCGGACGTCATCCAAAAGACCGTAAGAAAATGGCAATTAATGAACGAAATGGGAAAACCGCAATTACCCATTACCGTGTTATAGAGCGTCTAAAAGATGCAACTTATATGGAATTCAAACTGGAAACGGGACGTACCCATCAGATTCGTGTTCACATGGCAAGTATTGGTCATCCCTTACTGGGCGATACCGTATATGGCAGTCTGAAGAATCCATATCATCTGCAAGGACAGACCCTTCATGCTTATATCATTGGATTTGTGCATCCGGCAACCGGAGAATATGTTGAGTTTAAAGCACCGATTCCGGAATATTTTGAAGATCTTTTAAATAAATTGAGGAAGAATTAATTCAGGATTCTTCTTCAATTTTTTATGCTTTCTCCGGTATTATTTTCGGTAATATTCAGTGTTTGGCTGTTTTCAATTTTAAAAAATTCTATTTATTTTCAGAAAAAACTAGGAATAGTGCACTAAATATGTTATAATTCATTTATCAAGTTATATATTTTGCATAAAGAGGTGATTACTATGGGAAATAATGTTGTTATAACCATCGGACGTGAATTTGGAAGTGGCGGAAGAGAAATTGGCAAGAAAGTTGCAGATCGTCTCGGCATAAAGTTTTATGATAAAGAGCTTTTACAGGAAGCTGCAAAAGAAAGCGGTTTCTGCCGTGAAATTTTTGAAAATCAGGACGAAAAGCCAACGAACAGTTTCTTATATTCTTTAGTTATGGATACATATTCCATAAATGGCTATTCATCCGCACCGTTTTTAGATATGCCGTTAAATCACAAAGTATTTTTAGCACAGTTTGAAACCATTAAGAAAATTGCTGAAAAAGAATCCTGTGTCATTGTTGGTCGCTGCGCCGACTATGCACTGGCAGAAAATCCAAACTGCATCAATGTATTTATTCATGCTGACAAGGAATTCCGGACCAAACGTGTAGCTGCGGAATTGCAGGTAAATGAATCCAAAGCAAAGGATGCAATCCAGAAAAAGGATAAACAGCGTGCCAGCTACTACAATTACTATACCAGCAAGAAATGGGGCGACTCAAGAAGCTATCATCTGACCTTAGACAGCAGCGCTCTTGGCATTGATAAATGTGTAGAAATGATTTTACAGTATCGTGCATTATATCTTATGAAATAAGAACCAAAAAGCGCATGAACTTTTAAAGTATTCCAAAAGAAACTTTAGGGTTCATGCACTTTTTATTTTTCATTCATAGTTTTCACTCATTTGCTATAAAGCAGAACTGACAAAGGGGGATAAAAAGCTCTGAAACAACCATAAGGGAATGCCTGCATAGGTCAAAGGCATTTATGCGTGCGTCGGCGCTGACCGGCTTAAAATGGCAGCAATTATTCGTAAAAGCTGTGTTTTGCGAATAGATACTTTACTACCACTATATATACCATATCAACGCACAAAGCAGCCTTTACATCAAGTCTTTTGAATCTAATATAATTGTAAATGGACCGTCATTCAGCAAAGTTATCTTCATATCTGCTCCAAAGGAACCAGTTTGTACATCCGGAACTTCGTCACGACATTTTCCAATGATATATTCATATAATTCATTAGCTTTTTCTGGATTACCTGCATTTACAAAGGACGGTCGATTTCCCTTACGGCAATCTGCATATAATGTAAATTGTGAAACTAACAAGAGGGATCCATTTACATCCTTTAGACTTAAATTTGTCTTGCCATTCTCATCTGCAAAAATCCTTAATCCCAATAGCTTTTTAACTAATTTATCTGCAATTTCTTCATTATCATCCTCAGCAATTCCGATTAATACCAGGTAGCCATTCTGAATGGAACCAATAATTTTCTGTTCAACTTCAACTTTGGCATGTGTAACACGCTGTATTACAAATTTCATTCTTCTATAATTCCTTTCATTACATATTCTTATCCTATTATATATGTAAAGACATGGATTTTCCAGTAGTTTTCATGTATAATGTATTCGTAAAACACAAAACTTGGAGGCTATTCATGAAACTTCAAAAATTATATAGTTATACCAGAAAGGCGATGGATGATTTTCAGATGATTAAGGAAAATGATTCTATTGCCGTTGGTATTTCCGGAGGAAAAGACAGTCTTACGCTGTTATATGCCCTGGCTGGTTTACGCAGATTTTATCCGGTGCACTACTCTCTTACTGCCATAACAGTTGATTTGGGATATCCGGATTTTGATTTAACAGAAATCAAAGTATTGTGTCAGAAGCTGGATGTGCCATATCATATTATTCCAACACAGATTGGGGCAATTATAAAAGAGCAGAACAAAAAGAATAGCCCCTGCTCTCTTTGTGCAAAGCTTCGTAAAGGAGCATTGAATCATGCTGTCATTGAGCTTGGCTGCAACAAGGTTGCTTATGCTCATCATAAAGATGATATCATAGAAACTATGTTACTTTCGCTTATGTTCGAGGGAAGATTTTATACATTTCCTCCTGTTACACATCTCGACCGTAGCAATCTCGATGTTATCCGGCCACTGATGTATGTTCCGGAAGTCGATGTAATTGGTTTTAAAAATCATTACAATCTTCCTGTTGTTAAAAATCCATGTACATTTGATGGAAAAACAAATCGTCAGTATGCCAAGGATTTATTACAACAGCTTAATAAAGATCATCCTGGTGTAAAGAACCGTTTATTTACAGCAATTATAAATGGGAATATTCCAGACTGGAGGCAATTATCCAATGAATGAAAAGGCATATTATGAATCAGTAAATACAAAAAATGAATTAAAGTTACGTGAACTTCAGAAGGAGCTGCCCCCCTTCTGCCGAGAGTTTTTTATCGGAATGAAGGCGTCTGTTTCGTCCCGGACCCTATTGGCTTATGCATATGATTTAGGTATATTTTTTGATTTTATACATCAGAATAATCCCATTTGTGCGAAAAAGCCGGTAAATGAATTCACCATCGATTTGTTAGACCAGATTTCGCCTATGGATATTGAGGAATATCTTGATTATTTAAGGGTTTATGAAAAAGATGGTGTTGCGCATACCAATGATGAAAGAGGCATTTCACGTAAACTGGCAAGCTTACGAAGCTTTTATAATTACTATTCTGTAAAGAAATGATAACAAAAAATCCTGCACAGCTTGTCCGGATGCCAAAAAAACATGAAAAAACCATAACGAGACTTGATGTAGATGAAGTTGCTATGCTGTTAGATGAAGTTGAATCTGGTGAAAAATTAACCGAACGCCAGCAGAAGTTTCATGAACAGACCAAATGTCGTGACCTTGCAATTATGACATTGCTTTTAGGAACAGGAATCCGTGTTTCTGAATGTGTGGGACTTGATATCACAGATGTAGACTTTCGTAACAACGGAATCAAAGTACATCGAAAAGGTGGTGCAGAAGTCGTTGTATACTTCGGTGATGAGGTTCGCACTGCTCTTTTGAATTATCTGGAAGAAAGAAATACCATTGAAGCTGTGGAAGGAAGCACCAATGCCCTCTTCCTTTCCCTGCAGAAGAAACGAATCGGTGTCCGGGCAGTAGAAAATCTGGTAAAAAAATACTCGAAATTAATTACCACGATGAAGAATATTACACCGCATAAATTAAGAAGTACCTATGGAACGTCACTATATCGCGAAACAGGCGATATTTACCTGGTGGCTGATGTCTTAGGCCATAAAGATGTAAATACCACGAAAAAGCATTATGCGGCCTTAGAGGATGAACGTCGAAGAACTGCTCCAAAATATATTCATTTGCGGGATGAATAAAAATAAGCATTCTTATCATTATATTATAATTAATATTTTATAAGAAAAACAGTTTTCCTTCCGGTATTATAAAAGTAGAAATATATTTATAATCACCAGAAGGGAAACTGTTTTAATATAAGATAATAAAAGGAATCTTATAAAATGCTTGATATCTTATCCTGAATCCGCTGTTTTACTAATTCGGCAATTTCTTTGGATTTCATATCTTTATACTCTTCGTAATAAATCGGCTCCAAATAATGAACCTGTGTAGTAATCGGCCACAGATAAAAACTGTTAAAGACTTTGTAGGAATCAATCAGCGCAATTGGTACAATTGGTACATGTGCTTTTATTGCAGATTTAAAACTACCCGCTTTAAAATCACAGACACGATTACGGTTATTGAATTCGTAACCACCTTCCGGAAAAAGAATGTATTTCTTTCCGTTCTTTACATCTTCTGAAACTTCGGTAATAATTTTCAAAGCCTGACGGACATTATCTTTTATTAAACGCTTACCCTGAAGTAAGTCAACAAATTCACTTACCAGAATGGTATGGGATTTTGCTTCGTCCATAACAAGGGAACAAGGTTCCTTATGAGTGCTTATGATACCAAGAGCATCATATTTACCCTGATGATTTGGATACATAACATATCCACCTTCTTTTGGAAGATTTTCTTCGCCATAGGCTACAGTCTTGATTTTACCGGAACGCTTCATTAAATAAATGACATGACGAACCAGTTTATATCGTTCTTCTTCCGAATATTTTTCCGGATGATCTGCCCACTTTCTCATTTTCGGTATAATATATGGGGCTCGAAAAAGATTCATTAGAATAACATATATAAAACGTAACATTTTCTAACTCCTTGATATTTTAATCTTGTACTATGCGTAAAATAATACATAACTATTATACCACATTCCGAAAATTCGACAACTATTCTTTCTTTTCTGATAAATTTTTATTTTAAATTTCTTAGCATATTATGCTGCAATCACTTTAAGGACTGCTTCTGCCAGTTTCTGATGTCCCTCTTCATTTAAATGTTCTCTATCAGCACTGCTTGGCACTGCAATATCAGATGCAGCGAGAAAATCGCAGTTGTATTTTAGGGCAATTCTTTGATAAACGAATTTCAATTTTTTAGATACTTCAACAGATTTCTGATTAAATTCAGGATCAAACTCCGGCTCCCAAACTCCTTCTCCCAATTGGATTGGAGAAATTAACAAAATACGGGTATCTGAATCAATTTTCCGGATCTGTTTTAATAATTGTTCTATTCCAAGTCCAATTGCTTCTGCTGATGCATGATATAAGCTTTTGCAGTCATTCGTTCCTAACATAAGAACAACCCGGTCAATTGGAGCGTGGCTTTCTAACAGTGTCGGAAGTAAGGCAGCCCCCTTCCGTCCCTCTCTTAGCTCATCTTCAAAGACGGTGGTTCTACCGCATAAACCTTCTTCTATAATACGATAACCTTTTTCATATAAATGTTGTTCTAAAAGACCTGTCCATCTGGTATCACGTCCATATCTCTCTTTTGTGCCAGGAATTAAGCCATAAGTATTTGAGTCACCAAAGCATAATATTTCTTTCATAGTAAACCTCCATTTGTCTAAATAATGTAATTTGATATATGTAGTTGAAAATAATACTTTTTCTAATTTCCTACTATATTAATATGGTTACTATGAAAAGTCAATATAAAATTAAAAATAATATTTAAA
>NZ_QTVB01000006.1:0-119395 GCF_003435965.1 Roseburia sp. AF42-8 | reverse complement strand
AAATGTATTAAAAATCATATAAAACCAACCCGATTTTAAACCTAAGAAATGTTTCGAATTTTTCTATAATCTCCTTACATTTTTGAAAAGGAGGAATAGAAATGGATTGGTTATTAGATTTTATCAAGCAGTTTATCAAACATTAACGTCCATCCGTAATCTTTTCCGCGTAAAAGTAAATGAACTCCTTAATGGTAGGCATTCCGCGGTCAGGATTAATGTGGGCGGTGTAGCAGTTAAGAAGAGTTTCGGTGTCATTGGAATTCCATGCGCGGTTAATGGCATTCTGCATGGCACGTTCCACACTGGAATTACTCTTCTTATACTTGTTACCAAGAATCTGGGAAATGTTTGTGGTCGGTCCATCAATTGTTATCATAATGGCATCGGTCAGATATTTGTAACCAACAACCTTTGGACTGATACCAATGAGCTCCAGTTCCCGGTGGATTCTGCGGATAAGTCCCTGCTCTAAATCTTTTTGATTATCTTTCATATAAGAAGTATTGGATGTGGATTCTGTCATTTCAATCATAGGGAGAAGCTGTTCGAGAAAATCAACAGCAGATTCCGGAGAATACGAATCTTCATATTTGCCGATAATGAAATCAGCACCAAGTCTTCGGGCGGATTCCAGTGTGATTTTGCTGGAGTTGTAAGTGGTAACAAGAATATAAGGCTTTTTCTCTAAGCCCAGTTTATTTAAGTCAGAAAGGAAAAACAGTCCGTTTCCACCGCCATGATGCAATTCCAGATCAAGAATAACAGCGTCAGGAAGCGTATTCTGTACATATTGAATGCCAACATAAGAATTATTGGTGACGCCGGCTAAATCCATATTATCTTTGGACGCAATATAGTTTGAAATACGATTGCAGGTGTCCATATCATCTTCGATCAATAAAATGTGGAGCGTTTTTTCCATGTATAAGTCCTCCTGATTTACTCATATATCGTTTCAATAAAATAACATTTCACAAGGCATCTTTAAAATTAAGCTTATTATATCTCAAAAACCCCTTTGAAACAACAAAAAACAATACAAACCAACGAAAACCAACAACAAAAGCATAAAGTTTGTGTTGGAAAAAAGTGGTAAACTACCCAGTAAGGAGTATCGATAAAAAATTTGAGTTGTGTAAAGTTATCATATAGATTCGGGTGGCTGCTTTCAAAGCGGTCACCCGAAAGTCGTTTCTGGCGGGAAAAATCCCTTGTCTTTTCCCCTTTCAAGCCGTACTATAGAAATAGGTATATCAATTAGAAAATCAGCCATTATTCAAAGAGTATGAAACCATAATAACAGGCCAGGTGAACCATGACATATATAAAAGACGAATTATGTAAATTGGCATCCTCTGATATGTATCCCCTTCATATGCCGGGACATAAGCGGAGACTGGATTGTGACATCAATCCTTATACATATGATATTACAGAAATAGATGGATTTGATAATCTGCATGCCGCAGAAGGAATTATAAAGGAAGCCGAGGAGCGGGCAGCCGCATTATGGGGCGCAAAGAGTTCTTTCTTTCTGGTAAATGGAAGTACCTGCGGTATTTTAGCAGCACTCAGTGCCGCATTACCGAAAAAGGGACATCTTCTGATGGCACGAAACAGCCATAAGGCAGCATATCATGCAGCATATTTAAGAGAGTTACAGGTGACATATCTCTATCCGGTATTTACAGAATTCGGGATACAGGGTGGAATACTGCCGGAGCAGGTGGAAGCTGCATTAGAAGCGGATGAAAGTATTGAGGCTGTGTTTCTTACATCACCAACCTATGATGGAATCGTATCAGATATAGAAAAAATAGCAGAAATTGCCCATCAGCATGGGATTCCGCTGATTGTGGACGAAGCTCATGGTGCGCATCTTGGCTTTCATCCGTATTTCCCAAAATCAGCTATTACACTGGGAGCAGATGTGGTAATCCAGAGCCTGCATAAGACGCTTCCGGCACCTACACAGACTGCAATTCTGCATTGGAATTCTTCTTATATAAATAAGGAACGGTTGGAGTGGTTCTTAAATATCTATGAAACCAGTTCTCCATCCTACTTATTCTTGACCAGTATAGATGAATGTGTGCGTCTGCTGACGGAAGAGAAAGAGAAGTATTTTGATGCATATGAGAAGCATATGAAAGACTTTTATGAAAAAGCATCCCATTTTTCTAATGTGGAAGTCATGGGAGAAGTGGATTTAAAAGAGACAGAAGGCTTTGCCAAAGACCCGTCGAAGCTGGTACTCCGTGCCACGAAAGCCGGACTTTCCGGGGAAGAGCTGTATCAGCTGCTCAGGGAGAAATACCATTTGCAGTTAGAAATGTGTCAGGGAGACTATGCGCTGGCAATGACCAGTATTTTTGACAGCGAGGAAGGTTTTGACCGGCTGTATGCGGCACTGGAAGAAATTGATAAAAAAGAAGCCGTAGCAAGAAGAACAATAACGCCGCAGTTTCTGACCGAAGCCTATGCAAAGCGGACGGTCCGCATATCCATTGCAGAAGCGCTGGATGCAAAGACAGCGGAAATGGGGATGAAGGAAAGTGTTGGCAAGACGGCAGGAGCATTTGTCTATCTTTATCCGCCGGGTATCCCGATGTTGGTGCCGGGAGAAGAGATTTCCAAAGAGGCGGTGGCAGTGATAAAAACCTGCCGGGAGAATGCATTTCGTATTCATGGCGTGACTGAGGACGGAAAGATAAAAGTTGTCATTTCCTGAAAATTATTTTATACTAGAAAACAGACGGCAAAACCGTAGAAACAGGAGATTTACACATGGGAAAGATTTTCTGCCTGATGGGCAAGAGCTCAACAGGAAAAGATACCATATATAAGATGCTGCGGGGTGAGAAAGCGTTGCAGCTTCAGACGATTGTACCATATACTACCCGGCCGATCCGTGCCGGCGAGGCGGAGGGCGTAGAGTATCATTTTATTGATGAACAAAGGCTTTTGAAGCTCGAAAAAGAAGGAAAAGTCATAGAGCAGCGCGCATATGATACTATATACGGAATCTGGCGCTATGCCACAATTGCAGACGGGCAGGTCAATCTGTCGGAGCACAGTTATCTTCTAATTGGCACCCTTGCCGTGTATACACAGCTTTGTGCCTATTATGGAAAAGACGCAATCGTACCGATATATATAGAAGTAGAAGATGGTTTACGCCTGCAGCGGGCATTGGACCGGGAGCGGATGCAGGATAAGCCAAAGTATACAGAGCTTTGCAGGAGATTTCTTGCAGATGATGCGGATTTTGCAGAAGAAGCATTGGAAAAGGCAGGAATTACCAGACATTTTGAGAATGATAATCTGCAAAAGACAGTAGAGGAAATTGCAGCTTTTGTGCTATCATATAATGGATAGGTGATAAAATGGAGATTAGAGTAAACGGCACTGCACCGGTGAATCAGACCACCGGAACCACGCCGGTAGACACCGGAGACGGCAGCTTTAAATTTACATTGACCAGTGCAATCGAAGAGCAGGAGCTTCAGCAGCGGTTGAACAGCCTCTTAGATGACATTACCAAGCAGGGTAATCTTATTGCACAGCATATGGACATCCGGGACATGAAGAAATACCGCGGACTGGTGAAGGATTTCTTAAATGAAGTCGTAACCCGTTCCCATAAATTTTCCAGAGAGAACTTTCTCGACCGGAAAGGCCGTCATCGTGTCTATGGAATCGTCAAGTTGGTGGATAAGAACTTAGACGAACTGGCAGAAGAGCTGGTGAAGGATGAGTCGGACCACATTACCATATTGGATAAAATCGGGGAAATTGCAGGCTTATTGCTGGATATTTTCACGTAAAACAGGGCAGCCTAAGACAGCAGGAAGCTCAGGAGAAAGGAGCGCACATGGCAGGATTTGCAGAAATCATTGGACATGAACAGATTATAGAGCATTTACAGAATGCAATAAAAATGGATAAAATATCCCATGCATATATATTGAACGGACCGGACAAATCCGGCAAGAAAATGCTGGCGGAGGCATTTGCCCAGACCCTGCAGTGTGAGAAGCACGGCATTGAGCCCTGCATGGAGTGCCATTCCTGTAAGCAGGCAGTGAACCACAACCAGCCGGACATCATTTATGTCACACATGAGAAGCCGAATACGCTTTCCGTTGCAGATATCCGCAGCCAGCTTGTAAATGATGTAGATGTGAAGCCATACAGCAGCAGATATAAGATTTATATTGTAGATGAAGCAGAGAAAATGAACCAGCAGGCGCAGAATGCACTGTTAAAAACCATCGAAGAGCCGCCGGCATATGCGGTTATCATTCTGCTGACTACCAATGCAGATGCATTTTTACCGACGATTCTTTCCCGGTGTGTGGTATTGAACCTTAAGGTAGTTTCTGATGATAAAATCAAAAAATATCTGATGGAGCACTGTAAAGTGCCGGATTATCAGGCAGATGTGTGTGTGGCATTTGCCCAGGGAAATGTGGGAAAGGCAATGGCACTGGCATCTTCGGATGATTTCCAGGAGCTGAAAGCTGCAGCTGTGCAGTTATTAAAGCGAATCCATGAGATTGAGCTTTATGAATTTAAGGAAGCCATCAAACAGATTAACGAATATAAAATGGAAATCAACGATTATCTTGATATCATGATGATCTGGTTTCGGGACATTTTATTATATAAAGCAACAACAGATGTAAATGGACTGATATTTAAGGATGAAGTCTATGACATAAAGAAGCAGGCAAGCAAGAGTTCCTACAGTGGAATTGAAGCAATATTAGAAGCGTTGGAAAAGGCAAAGGTGCGCCTTACGGCAAATGTCAACTTTGACCTTGTGATGGAATTGTTGCTGCTGACAATAAAGGAGAATTAGAATGACAAAAGTAGTTGGAGTCAGATTCCGCAGAGCCGGAAAGATATATTATTTTGACCCGGGTAAAGCAAAGATGGCGGCAGGCAGCCATGTTATCGTGGAGACTGCCCGTGGCATAGAGTACGGAACTGTGCTGATTGCCCCGAAAGAGGTAGACGATAAAGCAGTGGTTCAGCCATTGAAGCCGGTCATCCGCGTGGCAACACCGGAGGACGATAAGACTGAGCAGAGAAATAAAGAGAAAGAAAAAGAAGCATACAAAATCTGTTTTGAGAAAATTGCAAAGCATAAGCTTGAAATGAAGCTGGTAGAAGCAGAGTATACCTTTGATAACAATAAGCTTCTGTTTTACTTTACCGCAGACGGACGAATTGATTTCCGTGAACTGGTAAAGGATCTGGCAGCAGTATTCCGTACCAGAATTGAGCTGCGCCAGATTGGAGTGAGAGACGAGACCAAGATTTTAGGCGGAATTGGAATCTGCGGAAGAGAATTATGCTGTAAATCCTATCTGGCTGATTTTGCTCCGGTATCCATTAAGATGGCAAAGGAGCAGAACCTGTCCTTAAATCCGACTAAGATTTCCGGTGTATGTGGCAGACTGATGTGCTGTCTGAAAAATGAGGCTGAAACATACGAATATTTAAACAGCCGTCTTCCGAATGTGGGTGATACCGTTATCACAATTGATGGATGTAAAGGTGAAGTACAGAGCATTAACGTATTGCGTCAGCTGGTGAAGGTCTTAATCGAAGTAAATGATGAGAAAGAACTTCGGGAATATAAGGTAAAAGAGCTGAAGTTCAAGCCAAGAAGACGCAGAGACAATATCAAACTTTCTCCGGAAGAGATGAAAGAGCTGGAAGCCTTAGAGGATAAGGGAGGAAAGTCTAAGATTAATGACGTCAAGTAATGAGATTCAATTAAAACCGGATGAGCGTGTGGACGAGCTGAATCGCAAGGGTTATCGTATCATTCAGGATACGAAGCAGTTCTGCTTTGGAATGGATGCGGTACTCTTAAGTGCTTTTGTAAAGGTAAAACCGAAACAGAGAGTGTTAGACCTTGGAACCGGAACGGGAGTGATTCCCATCCTATTAGAGGCGAAGACTCCCGGAGAGCATTTTACCGGGCTTGAGATTCAGCCGGACAGTGCCGACATGGCAAGACGAAGTGTTGCGTTAAATGGATTGACGGATAAAATCGATATCGTAACAGGAGATATAAAAGATGCCTCGAAGATCTTTGGGGCATCTTCTTTTGATATTATAACCACAAATCCGCCTTATATGATAGGACAGCACGGTCTTACGAATCCGGAGGAAGCAAAGGCAATTGCCCGTCATGAAATATTGTGCAATCTTACGGATATTATGAGGGAGAGTGCGAGAATACTAAAGCCGGGGGGACATTTTTTTATGGTACACCGTCCGTTTCGTCTGACGGAAATCATCTGTTGTATGCATGAGCATCGCATCGAGCCAAAGCGGATGCGGCTGGTATATCCATATGCAGACCGGGAGCCGAACATGGTACTTATCGAAGGCTGCAGAGGCGGGCGTTCCCGTATGACGGTGGAGAAGCCGCTGATTGTATACAAGGAACCGAATGTATACACCGATGAAATATATGAGATTTATGATTTGTAATGAAAGAAAGGAAAGACATATGTTTAATGAGATAACAATTGGACCGTTGACACTTCATATGTATGGACTGATGATTGGACTTGGATTCTTAGCCGCATATGCGATGTGTTATTACCGTGGAAAAAAGATGAAAATGGAAAAAAGCGGAGATATCCTTTATGGAATCTTCTGGTGTGCCATCATCGGCGGACTGGTGGGAACCAGATTGCTTTATTATATTGTAGAGATTCCGGAGATTATCAAAGACCCATCCATTCTCTGGGACTTTAAAAACGGTTATGTAGTATATGGAGGAATTATTGGAGGAATCTTAGTATCCTGGCTTTACTGCAGGATAAAGAAGGTATCTTTCATCGAATACTTTGACCTTGTTATGCCGGCAGTAGCACTGGCACAGGGCTTTGGAAGAATCGGATGCTTCTTTGCAGGCTGTTGTTACGGAAAAGCAACGGACAGCTGGTTTGGAATCACCTTTACCCATTCCGACTATGCTCCAAATGGAGTCAAGCTGATACCGACACAGCTTATTTCATCTGCAGGAGACTTCATGATTTGCCTGATGCTGCTTGCTTATGCAAAGCGTAAGCCGAAAAAAGGCAGAGTGGCATCCTTATATTTAATGTTCTATGGAATCGGAAGATTTGGTGTGGAATTTTTAAGAAGTGATTACCGCGGAAGCGTGGGATTCCTTTCTACTTCCCAGTTTATTTCCATTGGTATTGTGGCAGCAGGCATCATACTCTATCAGATGTTGCCGCGCATTTATGAAAATGCGAAGAAAGCGGAGTAAGAAGATATATAATACCACTTAAATAAAAGAGGATAGATTATGGCAGGAAAACTGTATCTGTGTGCAACACCCATTGGAAATTTAGAGGACATCACATTCCGGGTATTGCGTACCTTAAAGGAAGTAGATTTAATAGCGGCAGAGGATACGAGAAATTCCATTAAGCTCTTAAATCATTTTGAGATTAAGACACCGATGACCAGCTATCATGAATATAACAAAATTGAAAAGGCATACAAGCTTGTAGAGAAATTGCAGGAAGGCAAAAATATTGCCCTGATAACAGACGCCGGAACACCGGGTATTTCTGACCCGGGAGAAGAACTGGTCCGTATCTGTTATGAAAATGGCATCGAAGTAACATCCCTTCCGGGACCGGCAGCCTGCATTACTGCATTGACCATGTCTGGACTTCCCACCAGACGATTTGCCTTTGAGGCATTTCTTCCAAGAGATAAAAAAGAGCGTGCCAGAGTCTTAGAGGAACTGGCTCAGGAGAGCCGAACCATGATAGTATACGAAGCTCCACACCACCTTCTCAAGACCTTAAAGGAGCTTTATGAAGTTCTTGGAAACCGTGAATTAACGGTTTGCAAGGAGCTGACCAAGCGATATGAGAATGCGACAAAAACGACATTTGAAGATGCCATAAAGATTTATGAGGACAACGAACCAAAAGGAGAATACGTTTTAATCATTTCGGGAAAGACATTTAAGACAAAGGAACGGGAAGCCAGAGAAGCCTGGGAGAGCCTTTCCGTCGAGGAACATATGGCACATTATGAGGCTTCCGGCATGGAACGAAAGGAAGCCATGAAGCAGGTGGCAAAGGACCGCGGCATCAGTAAGCGGGATGTCTATCAGGCATTGTTAAAAGAATAGGAAGAATAACAGGAAACCAATATAAGGGACAATGGACAGAGAGCAGCCATTGTCCCATTTTTGTGTAATATGAAAATAATCCACTTTTTTAAAAAGCTTTCGACTATTTTTTATAAAAAGTCAATGATACGATAAATAATATCAACCAGATAATGGAGAAAGTGTCGAGAAAAGGGTGACTTTAAAAGGGAAGAAAAGGAGGATTATGTATGCACAAAAGAGATCAGAAAGAAAAAAAGGAACTGCCTTTTTACAAGACGATTGCGATGAAACTGATTTTGGGATTTCTGGTTCCGGTAGCCGGAATCGTTATACTGGGGCTGGTTTCCTATAACAAATCTTCATACGCAATTGTAAGCAAGTATAAAGAATCGGTCGAGCAGACCATAAATATGATGCAGCAGTGCATCGGGCTTGCAGTATCTAGTGAGGAAGATGAATTCAAGCGGTATCTTACGGATACAGAGATGCAGAAATACATTTCCGGAATGTATACAGATTCAGAGGAAAAGAGCCAGAAGAAAAAGGTTACAGATGAAGTAAATACAAAGACAGTGGTAGACGAGAAAGTCAGTGGAATTGTTTTTCTGGCAGAGGGTGGAAAAAGTATTTCAGATAATACAAATCCGGTAAACAGTGCCGGATATTCGGAATATGTAGAAACACAACAGGGACAGAAAATGGCAGCAGATTCCACTGACTGGCTGATATTCGGGCAGGATAAAGAAGCGGATGAAGTACTTGGATTAGATAGCAGTACCTATAGCATCCGTCTTGTAAAAAATTATAATGCACAAAAGGGTGCAATTCTTATTAATATGGACGCTTCCTATCTGCGGAAAGTCATGGAATCCTTAAATCCGGGAACCGGCGGTTATACGGTGCTGGTGACCAGTGACGGACAGGAATTTTATGGACAGGAAGACAATATTCCGGATAGTACCATGATATATGACACCGGATTTTATAAGGAGGCACTTTCTACAGAGGATGAGACATTTAGTACAATGACAGAGATAAATGGAAAGAAGTATCTTTTCCTAAGCAGCCGGATTCCGGAAAAAGATGCACTTTTATGTGCCTTGGTGCCGGAAGAGAATATTATGGCAGAAGCAGCACAGATCCGGACATTGACGGTAATTCTTTCCATCTGTTTTGCCGTTGTTGCACTTATACTTGGCGTAATGATTGCGCAGAATATGTCCGGAACGATACATTATATTCTCCGCAAACTGCGTAAAGTAGCAGACGGAGACCTGACGATACATCTGACTACGAGAAAACAGGATGAATTCGGGCTTTTGTGTGAAGGAATCAATCATACCGTAGAACATGTAAAGGAACTGATTGTCCATGTCAATGAAGTGAGTAACCAGTTAAATGAAGCAGCAGGTTATGTCAATGAAGCGTCCGGCACTTTCTTAAAGACCTCTCAGAACATACAGGAGGCAGTGGAATGTATAGAAACAGGAGTAAATAAACTTGACAATGGAGCAGAAAACTGTCTGACACAGATGGATGCATTATCTGGTAAAATAGCAGATGTAAGTCTGCATGCACAGGAAATAAGTAATCTTACATCTTCTGCAGGAACAACGATTGAATCTGGCATACAATCGGTACAGGGACTGACCAGCAGTGCGGAATCTACGGTAGAGATAACCCGCAGCGTAATTGATGCAATTGAGGAATTGGAAGAACGTTCCAGAGCAATTAATGAGATTGTCGCAGCAATTAACCAGATTGCAGAGCAGACCAACCTGTTATCCCTGAATGCATTTATTGAAGCAGCCCGTGCCCAGGAGGCAGGAAAAGGATTTGCAGTAGTTGCAGAAGAAATCCGTAAATTATCGGATCAGTGTCTGGTATCAGCAGGACAGATATCGGATATTGTAGCAGAAATCGTGGAAAAGACCGGAGAAGTGGCAGAAATTGCACGAAAAGCAGAAGAAATAGTTTCTACACAAAGTGGTGCAGTAGAAGAGACGACGCAGTCCTTCCGGCAGATAGATACGCAGGTAGCCTCTTTGTTAATTGCATTGGATACAATCAGCAATAATGTATCGGAAATGGATAGCTCCCGTTCTGAGACATTAGAAGCAATAGAAGGCATTTCCGAAGTGTCCGGGGAAACGGCAGAATGTTCCGTTAAAGTATATGAGAGTGCAGATTCCCAGCTGGGTGCAGTAAAAGAATTAAAAGAAGCATCTGTAAATTTGAGAGAAAGAGCCAGCCGTTTAATCGAGACTTTGGGTAAATTTATCGTATAAAGAACAAAATTATATTAAAAAATTGCACTTTTTTGAAAGTTTGATGACTGTTTTTCAAAAAAAGTGAATGCTAGAATAGAATCATCAAATGAAGAGAGACATTTGAAAAAAGGAGGTATTATGATGAGGAAAAAAATTGTATCAGTGTTATTAACAACAGCAATGGTAACAGCAATGCTTGCAGGATGCGGCGGAAAAGATACTACAGCAAGTAGTGATGGTTCCGAGAAGAGCCCATCCGCAGAAGCAGGAAGTTCAAGCGGGGATGAAATTACATTGAAGGTATTCTCCAACCTGCCAGACCGTAAAAATGGTCAGGGACTGGTAGAACAGAAAATTATTGATGAGTACATGGAAGAGAATCCAAATGTAAAAATCGAAGTAGAAGCTTTGGATGAAGAAGCTTATAAGACAAAATTCAAAGCATACTCCATGGAAGGACTTCCGGATGTTGTAAGTATCTGGGGACAGCCGGCATTCTTAGACGAAGTGTTGGATGCAGGAGTACTTGCAGAATTAAATGAGTCAGATTATGATGATTATGGATTCGTATCCGGTTCCTTAGAAGGATTCAAGAAAGATGGAAAACTTTATGGACTTCCAAGAAATACAGATGTTGCCGGATTCTATTACAATCAGAAAATGTTTGAAGACAATGGCTGGGAAGTTCCAAAGACATATGATGAACTGTTGGAATTAGCAGGAACAATCAAGGATGCAGGCTATATTCCACTGGCAATGGATGGTGGAGATGGATGGCCAATGGCAGTTTATTTATCTGATTTACTTTACAAAGTAGCAGGAAGTGATTATTCCAGTATTGTAAGCAATGCAGTAGCAACTGGTGATTTTACAGATTCAAGCATTGTAAAAGCAACAGAACTACTGAAAGAAACAGCAGATGCAGGATTATTCCAGAATGGATATGATTCACAGGATTATGCAACTGCACAGAATCTTTTTATCAATGGTCAGGCTGCCATGTATTATATGGGAAGCTGGGATGCATCCATGGCATTGAATGAAGATATTGACGAAGATATCAGAACCAACATCCGTGTATTTACCATGCCGGTAGTAGACGGTGGAAAAGGAACTGCAACAGATATCGCAGCATGGAATGGTGGTGGATATGGAGTATCCGCATCTTCTGAACACAAAGATGAAGCAATCAAATTCTTAAATTATATGTATCAGCCGGATAAACTTTCCAAATATGGCTGGGAAAATGGTGTAGGAATGTCTGCACAGGATCAGTCAGCATATATGACAGGTGATGAAACAGAATTACAGATGCAGTTTGTAGATGCAGTAAATAATGCAACAAGTGTATCCGGAACCCCAATCAATGACTGTGGACCATCTGCATTTAAGACAGGCATTGAAAGTGAGATCCAGAGTGTTTCCAATGGAAGCATGAGCGTAGACGATTTCCTTTCTTCTATCGGAAAAGCCTGCCAGTAAACAAAATTAATTTCATAGCATTCTCCAAATTCTCTTAATTACATACCCTATCAGGAGCCGCAGATCAATCTGCGGTTCCTCTTTTTTATGCATGCAGGAGAAAAAAACATATATAGGTATGTGAAAATATTACACCTTTTCTAAAGACTGGTATCTGTAAACCACATGGCCCGGTTGCTATAATTTTTATAAAGAAAAAACATAGGGAGGGAAAATATAGTGAAGAAACTTTACAGTAACAAGTGGGTTATTCTGAGTCTGGTACTTCCGGGGTTATTCTTATTTGTATTTGCAATATTAGCTCCAATCTGCCTCAGTGTATATTATGGATTTACCAACTACTCAGGAATGGGCTCTTATCAGTTTGTTGGGTGGGAGAATTACAAAAATCTGTTCCATGATGCAGCCTTTGGAACATCACTTCGGAACTCACTGCTTTTAGCAATCGGATTTATTTTTATCCAGCATCCGCTGGCAATGATCGTAGCAGCAGTCCTCGATAAGCTCGGAGGAAAAGGAGAGAACTTCTTCCGCTGCGTATACTTTATTCCAAATGTAATTTCCGTAGCAGTTATCGCATATCTGTGGAAATTCATTTACAATCCGGATTTTGGATTGCTGAATAACATTATCAAAGCCTTTGGCGGAAAAGGTGATATTAACTGGTTCAATTATGACACAGCAATATGGGCAGTCTTAATCGTCTTAATCTGGCATGGATTTGGATGGGGAATGTTAATTTACTACACCGGAATTAAAAATATTGATCCGGTATTGTATGAAGCAGCAGCAATTGACGGAGCGACACAGATACAGACCTTCTTTAAGATTACATTACCACAGATGAAGCCGGTTATTCAGGTAAATGTAACCATGGCTGTTATTTCTGCATTAAAGCAGATGGAGACGGTATATCTGTTAACCAATGGCGGTCCGGGAAATAGTACACAATTTGCAGCAAACTATCTGTATCAGCAGGCATTTAAAGCATACAAATATGGATATGGAAATGCAATCGGTGTGGTATTCATTATTATCTGTCTGTTAGTAACTGTAATTTTAAATAAGATTTTTGAAGAAAGAGAAGCAAAAATTAAAGTAAAGGAGGTCGCATAATTATGGAAATGATCGGAAGTAAGAAGAAGAAAAAGAAGCTGTCGAAACCAATCCTGTATGTTATACTTATTATAGTTGCGGTAATACAGATATTTCCATTAATCTGGCTGTTAGATTTTTCACTGGCGAGCAGTTCAGAAATGTTTACCAACGGACTTCTGGTAATGCCGAAGAAAATCCAGTGGGGCAATTACGTAAAAGCTTTTGTAGATGGTAATTTCCTCTGGTATCTGAAGAATAGTATTTTAATCAATGGATTAGCAGTGCTTCTTGTAATTGTAGTATCTATTATGTCGGCATTTGCATGCCGTAGAATGAAATGGAAATTAAGTACATTCGTAAAAACACTTTTATTAATGGGACTGATGATTCCGATTCATGCGACACTGCTTCCGAATTATAAGATTTACAGCCGCCTGGGAATGACAGATACCATCTGGGCATTGTTGATACCATATGTTGCATTTTCACTTCCACAGGGATTGTTCTTAATGACAAGCTTTATGGAATCCATTCCGGTAGAGTTAGAGGAAGCAGCAGTAATGGATGGTTGTGGAATATATCGTATTTTATTCCAGATTATTACACCAATGTTAAAATCCTCCATTGCAACTGTAGCAATCATGACGTTCTTAAATAACTGGAATGAATTTATGATGGCAAGTACCTATTTAAGCTCTGATAAATGGAAGACACTTCCATTCTCGGTTCTTGAATTTACCGGTGAGTATTCGTCAAATTACGCAGTACAGTTTGCAGTTATGGCATTGACAGCAGCTCCGGCAGTTATTGTATATATTATATTGAATAAACATATCACCAAGGGTGTTGCCATGGGTGCAGTAAAAGGATAAGAGAGGGTACATGAGGGATGCAGAAGATTAGAAAATGGATAAACGGTCTGAGTGTAAAAGCAAAATTAATTATTTATGCATATGCAATCTTTACGCCTGTACTGATTCTCATCTGCGGCATCCTGATGGTACATAATTATAAACAGGCATCCAGTGACCGGTTGGAAGGTAACCGTGCCAACGTGGAATCCTTAGCAGAGAATATAAGTCTGCTACAATCGGATGTAAAAGATTATACAACCTATATCTGTATTAACCAGGAGATAAGGGGATTATTATCGGAACGTGATTCTGCTCCTTATAATGCAGATGCAAGATTGTGGCAGAATAATGGACCAATGGAAGTGGTTCAGGATATGATTTCCATGCGTGGAGAGATTAAGACAATAGCTATCTATCCGGAAAATGGAATAAGACCTTATTTAAGGGGTATGGATGGAAGTGTAAATCTCTCCACAATGGAAGATATACGGCAGACACAGATTTATCAGGAAACGGTGGATACAAAGCTTGGAATGATATGGAAAAGCGTGGATGCAGACGATAGTGGACCGTATCTTGCTAATTTCTCAGATAAAGTAGTGCTCTGCAGGGAAATTTATGATCTGTCACATAAGAAAAGACTTGGATTTATTGTAATAGGTGTTGGAAAAAGTAAATTTGAAGAACTGATGACCAATATGGTGAAAGAAGGCGGAGAAGCCGTAATGGTCGTAGATCCACATACGGGGGAACTGGTAACCGTTGGAGATGTGGATGATAAATTAAAAAAATATCTGACGGCAGAAGAATTCCGTCAGCAGGATTACAGAGAGAGGGAAAAGGATTTCATCTGGGGAGATTATGAAGTCATTTGTACCCAGCTGAATAAAGAAGGAGCAATTACCTGCAAGATTATACCAAGACAGCAGGTGCAGGCTCAGATAAGAAGTGTCGTTTATATGCCACTGGCATTACTGTTTGGACTGTTGATTGGCATGTTTCCGTTTTTTATGATTATTTCAAATCTTGTAACCAATCCGTTGCGAAAAGTAAGCGAAGCCATTTTAAAATTCTCTGCCGGTGATTTTGAGCAGCAGGTAAAAGTAGAAACCAATGACGAAGTCGGACAGGTGGCGGAATGCTTTAATGCAATGGTCGGAGAGATTAAGAAGCTGATTGATGAGAATTATGTGATTACCTTATCGGAAAAAGAAAGTGAGCTGGCCGCACTGCAGGCACAGATAAATCCGCATTTCCTGTATAATACGCTGGATTCTTTGTACTGGCAGGCAACAGAGGCAGGTAATGATGAAATTGCAGAGAGTATCTTATCACTGTCGTCATTGTTTCGGCTGACTTTAAACCAGGGACGCAGCATAATTACGGTAGAAAAAGAATTCGAACTGGTCCGGGAGTACTTAAAGATACAGAAAATGCGTTTCCCAAGAAAGCTGAATTACGAATTACATATTGCAGATGAAATTAAAGATGCAAAGATTCCCAAACTGATTATTCAGCCATTTGTGGAAAATGCAATTGTACATGGTTTTGAAAATGTCAGCAAACCGTGTAAACTTACCATAACAGGAACGCGTACCGGAGACCGTATTCATTTTGAAATAAAAGATACAGGAGTAGGAATGAAGCAGGAACAGATAGATGCTTTATGGGAAAATGAACCGGTCAATTATTCCAAACAGAGAATTGGAAGATATGCAATAAAAAATATCAGGGAAAGACTTCAGTTGAAGTATCATGAGCAATATATTCTGAAAATAGAAAGCACAGTTGGAGAAGGGACAACTGTAATACTTGAGATTCCATTTGAGGAGGGAGATTAATGGGGATTAAATTACTGATCGCAGATGATGAAGATGTTATATGTAAAGGTGTTGCGAAATATCTAAGACTTCATACAGACCGTTTCAGTAAAATTTATGAAGCAGAAAATGGAGAAGAAGCCTTAGATGTTATTTATCAAAAACAGCCAGACATGATGATACTGGATGTGCAGATGCCAATTAAGTCGGGATTGGATGTGATGCGGGAAGCAGCTAAAGCCGGGATAAGACCGATTACGGTCATTCTAAGTGGTTATGATGAATTTACTTATGCTCAGAAAGCAATCAAATTCGGAGCCAAAGAGTACCTTTTAAAGCCGGTCCGTGCAGCAGATATTCTTACATTGCTGAATAATCTGGCAGATGAATATATTGGAAAAGAAGAGACTGTGAAAGAACAGTCTGAGGCAGCCGCCGATAAAGAAAAAGAGAATCCACTAGTGAGTGAAGCCAAAGAATATATGAAAGAAAATTACGCAAGCAGTCTTACGTTGGCAGATGTGGCGGAATATCTGCAGATATCCACAGGCTATCTTTCTACGTTGATGAATCAGAATTTGAAATGTGGATTTACCGATTATCTGAATCAGATCCGTGTGGAAAGAGCGTGCTGTTATCTGGAGCAGAATTTCCTTAAAAATTATGAGATTGCTTATAAAGTGGGGTTTAATGACGAAAAATATTTCTCCAAAGTATTTAAGAAAATCAAAGGAATGTCACCGAAGGAATATCGGATAAAAGAGCGGTAAAGGAGGAAGTTTATGGAACTGACTTATTATACAACTACATATAAAGGCAATAAAAAAGAAACAAAAGAAGAGCATCATGTATTTGTAGATGATAGAGGAGAGGAGAATCAACTAATTAATCTGTATCCGCAGATTACCATGCAGAAAATAGAGGGATTTGGTGGAGCAGTTACGGATTCAGCTGGATATGTCTATTCCCTGTTAGATGACAGCCAGAAGAAAAAGCTGGTAGAGACTTATTTTGGAAAAAATGACATGAAATACAATCTAGTGCGGATTCCAATTGACAGCTGTGATTTTTCAATTGAGCATTATGAAGCAGATTCTGATGAAGAAGATAAAGATTTTGCAGAATTTTCTTTTGCACGGGTTGAAAAATATATTCTTCCATTATTAGATGCAGCAGAAGCATCCTATGGTGCAAAACTTGATATTATGTTATCTCCATGGAGCCCGCCAGCATATATGAAGACTAATGGAGAGAGAAATCACGGTGGAAAATTAAAAGAAGCTTATAAAAGACGGTGGGCAGAATATCTGTGTCGTTATATAGAAGAGTACAGAAACCGTGGCTATCATGTGACGAAAATGACGATGCAGAATGAGCCAAAGGCAGTGCAGCCATGGGATTCCTGCATTTATACCGCACAGGAAGAACGGGATTTTATAAAAGATTATCTTCATCCTGCACTGGTAGAACATCATCTTGATGATATAGAACTTTATATCTGGGATCATAATAAAGAGCGTGCGCTGGAATGGGCAGAGACAATCTTTACCGGAGAGACAGCTGATATGGTGGCAGGTCTGGCATTCCACTGGTACAGTGGAGATCATTTCGAAGCATTGCAGATGATAAAGAAACGTTTTCCGGATAAAAAGCTGCTCTTATCCGAGGCATGTATTGAATACAGTAAATTTGCTGCGAACGATTATCTTAAGAATGCACAGAAATATGCACATGATATGATAGGTAATTTAAACAATGGAATGCAGACATTTTTAGACTGGAATCTGCTTCTGGATGAGCAGGGTGGTCCGAATCATGTGGGAAATTTCTGTGATGCACCGTTTCTCTTTGATACAAAGAAAAAAGTGGTGATGGAAAGTAATATTGCAGGATACATCTGGCATTTCAGTCATTTTATCGAGCCGGGAGCAATCCGGATTGGAATGACACGTTATACAGACGAACTGGAAGTAACAGCATTTCAGAAAGAGGATAAAATCAGTTTTGTAGTATTGAACCGTACAGAGAAGAAGATTCCTTTCTTTTTGAGACTGGATAATACCTGTGTCAGTCTTGAATCAGAGCCGGAATCCATTGCAACAGGTGTAATTGTACAATAGCTCACCAATAGTATTCTAAGTATTTTTGGATAATATCAAAAGGTGCAGGACCGATGGACAACACTGCCTGGTGGAACTGTTTATCGGAATAGGAATCCCCGAAGGTTTCTTTGGCGTAGTCCTTTAGCTGAAGGAATTCCAGGCAGCCAATATAATATTTGAGATAATGAGCCGGCTCCGCTACGATATAGTCGTAGATTTCGGAGACGGCTTCCTTATTGTCGATGCCATAATCACTTAAGAAGTCCTTAAGGTCACTGAGTGTCCAACCCTTTGCATGAATGGATAAATCTGCGGTGGCATAGAGGCTCAAAAGAGCGGACTGGTTGTGCATAAGGAGCGAAGCCTTTTCCTCCGTCAGACCGGCATAAGAGTAAGAGAGCATTTCCACATAAGTTGCCCAGCCCTCTACATAGCCGGGATAGTTGAGAATACTCCGGATGGGTGCACAGCCGGAGGCAGACGTAGTGGTAGTCTGATAGAGATGTCCCGGGAATCCTTCGTGCGCCAGTGTGGTGAAAAGCTCGAAGCCTTCGTAGTGGCTGCGGGGATTGATATAGATGACATTATGGGAAATGTCATCGATAGGGGCCGTCAGATAAAAGGCGGGAGCCATGGAATCCTGCATACAAGGATCCACGGAGCGGACAGAAAAATCCGTTGAGACCGGCGGCAGGAAATCCTTTGCAATAGCGGAAGAAAGACAGGTAAGCATCTCTTCCGGGGTGGCATCCTTCAGCGGAAAATCATCGGTAGTAAGAGAAATGCCGGGATGACTGGCAGCAATCCCGTTGATGGCAAGAAGGTCGGATTTCCGTTGCTTTTCCGTCATTTCTAAAAGTTCATCTATGGAATGGGAAGAGCCGGTGGCATCATAAACCAAAGCAGCATAATAGTCTGAGCCATCCGGAAAATAGCAAAGTCCGGCGGAGTTACTGCCACTACCTTTGTGCTCCACCAGAAAATCCCGCAAAGCTTCATAGGCTGGCAGAACATATTCCCTAAAAGCAGCTTCATTTTCGATACAGTAGGAAGCCTGTTCCTCTGCTGTTAAATCAGGAAGTTCCGCTACTTTATTACGAAAAGTAGTAATCAGATAATGCTCAGAACTGTTATCACAGAAGGTATTTAAGTCTGCAATCAGCGTATCCGCCTGGGTATCCGAAAGAAAAAGTCCCTCATTGATTTTATTCGTTTCATAATCTAAGACAGAATCAAAGCAGGATGGGATCAGTGAAAGCAGAGTCAGATAATCCTCCACATCTTTACGGTCATAGAAATGGTATTCTGATAGCAGAACCGGAAGCTGGGCAGGAAA
The DNA here is from genome assembly GCF_003435965.1 of Roseburia sp. AF42-8. Lineage (NCBI taxonomy): Bacteria > Bacillati > Bacillota > Clostridia > Lachnospirales > Lachnospiraceae > Roseburia > Roseburia sp. AF42-8. The sequence goes on along the minus strand of NZ_QTVB01000006.1, from coordinate 100,263 downwards.
TCCCGTGGAAGGACGCAGGATTTCCGGGTAATAGGTATAGTCCGACTGACTGCGGTTAGAAGAGACATAGTCATTTAAAATATCATAGGTCAGCTTCTGCTCGGTGGTCAGTACCTCATAGTCATAGGACTGTAACCCACAGGAGATATTTTCGATATTTAAGGCAGATTGCTTTCTGGCATCGGCAGAATAATCCGGCAGAGCAATTTTATAATCGGTAATGCCATAGACTTCCGGCTGGCTTAAGGTATAGTGAAGGGTCAGGGTATCGGAGGTTACTTCGCATTGAAATAAAAGACTGGTATATTCCTCAAAGGAAATGGAATCCGGCGCAATATAACCGGAATCAGAAGCCGACTGGTCTTTGCTGCACCCGCTTAGAAGAAATAAGGATAAAGCAAAGCAAATGGTTATCAGAAAAGGAGAAATATATTTGTGCAGCATAGACGGCCTCGGATGAAGAGTGTTCAACAAAGAATATGAAAAAAATCGTATCGATATGACAAAAGAACGTGATATGGCAGAAGAGGGTGTGCTATAATCACCAGAGAAAGTAGTTCCTTCCGGGAAAACTGCATATAGTAGAGTAACGGGAAAGCAAAAGAGGTTCGAAATGAATTATCTGTGGGGATTTATGATTCTTGTGGGAGTGCTCTACGGTGCAATCAACGGAACACTGCCGGAAGTGACCGAGGCAGCAGTAAACTCTGCCAAAGAAGCAGTGGCATTAGCCATTACGATGACAGGAGTCATGGCGTTCTGGATGGGAATGATGAAAATTGCGGAATGCAGCGGCATTGTAAAAGCGGCAGTAAAGAAAATGCGGCCGGTGCTGACATTTCTTTTTCCGGATATACCCGATGACCATCCTGCCAATCATTACATAGCAGTCAACATGATAGCCAATATGTTAGGGCTTGGCTGGGCGGCAACGCCGGCAGGCTTAAAGGCAATGCAGCAATTACAGGAGTTACATATTGCCAGACTTAAGGCAGCCGGAAAAAACATACAGAAGTATTCCGGAAATGCCACAAAGGAAATGTGTACCTTTTTGATTATCAATATATCGTCTCTGCAACTGATTCCCATGAACATTGTGGCGTACCGCAGTCAGTATGGCTCGGTGCATCCGGCTGCGGTGGTGGGACCGGGACTTGCAGCGACCATTATCAGCACAGCAACGGCAATCATTTTCTGCCGGATTGTAAGTCGAAGGAGAACGGATTAATGTATACCATAGGAATCATCGAACAGGATAAAGCATTGGGGGATGCCATGGAGCAGGTACTGGATGAAAAAGGCTATTTTACAGTGCGGGCGGATTCCCTCACAGATGCCGGGGAGTTATTTCAGCAGGTTATTGTGGATATGGTGGTATTAGACCTTGAGCAGAAGGAATTTGCCGGAAAAGAGGATGCAGCAGCAAAATGGGAGAATACCCTCCTCGCCCTGGTGCAGGCAAAGCCACTGCTATTGATTCGGCCGGAGAAAACCGGCTCTGTTTTTGAACGGTGTAAAAAATGCATAGAACGGGCAGACGATTATATCAGAAAGCCCTTTGATATACAGGAATTCCGCATCCGCGTGGAAGTACGTCTGAGTAAGATTCCGGCAGAAAAAGAGAAAGTAAGATTTTTCTATTACGAAGAGATAAAGCTGGATATCGAGAAGCGGCTGGCGACCATTGGCGGGCAGACTACGAAGCTTACCAGAACAGAAGCTGCTATTTTAAAATGCCTGATACAGCGGAACGGACGGACAGTGACAAAGACCACGCTGTTAGACGAAATTGCAGAAGATACACCGGACTGTGTGGAAAATTCCATCAAAGTCCATGCCAGCAACTTACGACGGAAACTGCGGGAATTAAGCGGCAGGGATTACATCGAAACCCGCAAGGGCGTGGGGCTGCGCCTGCGGAAGCAGTAAAAAGAGGCATGATAGTTCTCCTGCCTGCATAGAATGAAAAAGAAGCTCTTATCAGGAGAATGAGGATGCGCTTTCTTATGTTTCTGTCAGATGCCCTGATTCCGATACTGGTCTTTTACATCGTAGGATTCGGCATTCTGATGAAGAAAAATGTATATGACGATTTCTTAAAGGGAGCAAAAGAGGGCATACAGACAGTAGTTGGAATTCTGCCAACGCTGGTGGGGCTTATGGTAGCAGTCGGAATCCTAAGAGCCTCCGGGCTGTTGGACTTCATTTCTACTACTTGCATGGGCTGGACGAAACATATCGGAATCCCTTCCGAGCTTATCCCCATTGCCATTGTCAAAATGTTTTCCTCCTCGGCGGCAACCGGACTGCTGGTGGATTTATATAAGGAAGCCGGGTGTGATTCCTTCGTGGGAATGGCAGCCTCTGTCATGTTAAGCTGCACCGAGACCATTTTTTATACCATGTCAATTTATTTTATGTCGGTAAAAGTACGAAAGACCGGCTTTACGCTTCCGGGAGCATTGTTTGCTACGCTGGCAGGAATTGCGGCAAGTATCTTTTTGGCGGGACGAGTGTAGACTTTCCATAAATAGTGTGCTACACTTTTTCTGGGTTGACGAGGACTGTACAGGACTTCAGATGATGAAGATACAATTCTTCAAAAATCAGGAATAAAAGTGCTTGTAACTGTATATTATGTAAGGCAGGGACATAGAAATTTGACATTTGCAGAAGGAAGGACTATAATAGCTTTTGCAAATAAATAGCGCGGGATGGAGCAGTCTGGAAGCTCGTCGGGCTCATAACCCGAAGGTCACAGGTTCAAATCCTGTTCCCGCAACTCTTTAACCACTGTCTTATGGGCGGTGGTTTTTATCTTTACAGGAAATTGCTTTCCTGTAAAGTAAAAACCGCTCCGCGAGGATGCGCACTGCGGCGTATAAGGTAGATGTCGCAAGCGACCGCCGCAGGCGCGAGAATGTGCCAAGGCACATTCTTTTTTACGCGAGTTGCTCGCAGTTACCAACGCATCCGTAAGAAGCTGCCAGTGGCAGATTCTGTAGGTCTATTGCAGCAAATAGAGAAAAATAAGGGGTGTGACAATGACAGGAAAGATTAAAAATGAGCGAAAGAAGAAAAAACAGCAGAATATCCTGTTTCGGATTTTATTTCTGCTGGCACTGGCAGTATTTTTGTATGCGGCAGTAAGATTGATTCTGTATGGAATTACTTACTGGAAAGGAAGCCATGAATATAAGGGACTGCAGAAATATGTCAGGGAGCAGCCAAAGGATGAAAGCAGTACGGAAGAAAACGGAGAATTTACCGTAGATTTTTCCGGATTAAAGGAGCTGAACCCGGACTGCATCGGCTGGATCCGGTTTGAAAATATTGATATCAGCTATCCGATTATGCAGGGAGAGGATAATGAATATTATCTGAAGCATACCTTTGAGGGACAGGCTGTAACAGCGGCAAGTATTTTCATGGATGCCAACAATCATGCTGATTTTTCTGACCAGAATACCTTCATCTATGGCCATAATATGAAGGACAAGACCATGTTTGGTAAATTAAATGACTATAAGGATGAGGAATTTTATAAAGAAAATCCGTATTTTTATATTTATACACCGGATTATACCTACCGTTATGATATTTTTTCCTGTTATCTGGCAAGAGTGGATAATGAAGTGGATTTCTATACCCAGTTTGCATCCGATGAGCAGTTTCAGGAATTCTTAGATGGTGTAAAGGCACAGTCAGCGTATGATACCGGCGTAGAGGTAACACCAGAGGATAAAGTAATTACATTGATGACCTGCAACAAAGCAGGCTATGATTACCGTTTCTTGGTACATGCGGTACAGACAGAGGCAGTTCCAAACGGTGACGTGGCACCGGCAGAGGAGAATGCAGGCACAGAAAGCGAAGCGGAATAAAAGAGAAAGACTACTTTTAATGGAACAGGAGGCAGCAGAATGGATGGTATCGAGACATTGAAGCAATGGGTCATGGACTCAGATAATATTGTATTCTTTGGAGGTGCAGGTGTATCTACGGAGAGCGGCATTCCGGATTTCAGGAGTGTGGACGGACTTTATAACCAGAAATACGATTATCCGCCGGAAACCATCTTAAGCCATAGCTTTTATATGCGTAAAAAAGAAGAATTTTACCGATTCTACCGGGATAAAATGCTGTGCCTGGATGCAAAGCCTAATGCAGCGCATAAGAAATTAGCAGAGCTTGAGGCAGCCGGTAAGTTAAAGGCGGTTGTGACGCAGAATATTGATGGACTGCATCAGGCAGCCGGCAGCAAAAAGGTATTAGAGCTTCATGGCAGTGTCCACCGGAACTACTGCCAGAGCTGCGGAAAGCTATTTGATGCCGAATATATTTTAAAGAGTAGTGGAATTCCAACCTGTGATGAATGCGGCGGCAGCATCAAGCCGGATGTGGTTTTATATGAGGAAGGCTTAGACCAGCAGACCTTAGAGGATGCTGTGTATTATATCAGCCATGCAGATATGCTCATCATCGGAGGTACTTCACTGGCAGTATATCCCGCAGCAGGACTTATCGATTATTACCGGGGCAATAAGCTGGTGCTGATTAATAAGTCCACCACGCCATTGGACAACCGGGCAGACTTACTGATACAGGGCAGCATCGGAGCCGTATTGTCAGAGGTCTGAAAGAGGCAGAAGAAATTACCTAATAATTATAGAAGATAATCATAGAAGAAAGGGACGACATGAATAATTATCAATACGAAGTAGGCGATATTGTAAAATTAAAAAAACAGCATCCCTGTGGAAGCCAGGAGTGGGAAATTCTTCGGGTAGGAGCGGATTTCCGGTTGAAATGCATGGGTTGTGACCATCAGATTATGATTGCCAGAAAACTGGTGGAGAAGAATACCAAAGGGCTTCGAAAAAAAAATGAGCAAAAAAATGAAACGGAAGCGTAAGAATAATAAGAAAAACACTTGCGAAACGGGTCAGATTATGCTATCATATAGGCTCGTGATATGTAAAAATTCCTTGCTTCCCGCATAGACAGGAGGCCAGAGACCAAAAGGAGGTAAATCTAGCATGAACAAATATGAATTAGCACTTGTTGTGAATGCCAAGATCGAAGACGATGTCAGAACTGCTACAGTTGAGAGAGCAAAAGAGTATATCACTCGTGCAGGTGGAACTGTAACAGAAGTAGAAGAGTGGGGTAAGAAGAAATTAGCTTACGACATTCAGAAAATGAGCGACGGCTTCTACTATTTCATCCAGTTCGAGGCAGAATCATCTGTTCCGGCAGAAGTAGAGCAGAATGTTCGTATTATGGACAACGTACTTCGTTTCTTATGCGTTAGAAAAGACGAGGCATAAATAGAAGAGAAGGAGAAAGTGGTATGAATAAAGTAATACTTATGGGACGTTTAACAAGAGACCCGGAGGTTCGTTACTCCAGCGGAGATAACCAGATGGCAATCGCAAGATATTCACTGGCTGTAGACCGCAGAGGCAGACGTGAAGGGAATGATGGGCAGACCGCTGATTTTATCAACTGCGTAGCATTTGGAAGAGCAGGAGAGTTTGCTGAGAAATATTTCCATAAAGGAATTAAGGTACTTGTAACAGGTCGTATCCAGACCGGAAGTTACACCAACAAAGACGGTCAGAAAGTATATACCACTGATGTCATAATAGAAGAGCAGGAATTTGCTGAGAGTAAATCAGCATCCGACAATGCAGGCGGTTTTGCACCGGCTGACAGACCTTCACCAAGCAGTGCAGGCGATGGATTTATGAATATCCCTGACGGAATTGATGAGGAATTACCATTTAACTAAATCAATAGGAGGTAATAGCCATGGCTTTCAATAAGACAGACAGAGATGGTGCGCCAATGAGAAGAAGAGGCGGAATGCACAGAAGAAAGAAAGTTTGTGTTTTCTGTGGAAAAGACAACACCATCGATTATAAAGATGTAAATAAGTTAAAAAGATATATCTCTGAGAGAGGAAAAATCCTTCCAAGAAGAATCACAGGAAACTGTGCAAAACATCAGAGAGCTTTGACAGTTGCTATCAAGAGAGCACGTCATATCGCAATTATGCCTTACGTTCAGGATTAATTCTGAACTCAGCAGGTACACAACGTATACAAAAGGACGATTCGAAAGAATCGTCTTTTTTTGCTTTACAGGAAATTGCTTTCCTGTAAAGTAAAAAACGCTCCGCGAGGATGTACCTTGGCACATTCTTTGTTCCATGTAGCGAGAAAATCGCATGCTTGCATACAGATTTAAAACCAGAGAAGTAAAATCGGTTGCGAAATAGAATAAGGTATGGTATATTATTCCATGTAACTGCGTTAATACGCTAAAGAACAATGAATGTAAGGGAGAAATTATCATGAAAACATTGAAGAAAGCATTAGTAACTGGTTTAGTTGCCGTAATGATGGTAGTAAACCTGGCTGGCTGTGGAAAATTTGATGCAGCAGCTTATGTAGAGTCCTGTCTGGATCTTTTAACAAAAGGAGAGACAGAGCAGTACATGAAAATGACTGGCCGTAGCAAAGAGCAGGCAGAATCTGATTACGAATCTAACATCGACGCTATGATGACAGAGATGGATCAGTTCAACTTATCCGATGAGTTAAGCAACAGCTATCGTCAGCTTTTTAAAGATGTATATGCAAAAGCAAAATACACCGTAAAAGATGCTGAGAAGATGGATGACAAAGACGGATATTATGTAACTGTTGAAATTGAACAGATGACAGGTCTTTTCAATGGAATCCAGGAAGAACTTATGACAGAGTTCACAGAGTGGGCAAATTCCTTTGATGCAGATACTTATCCAACAGAGGATGAAATGTATGAACAGATGTATCAGATGATGTATGATCTTATGAGTGCAAGAGTAGACAGTATCACATATAATGATCCACAGGAAGTTGTTGTAGAAGTGATTGGAGAAGACAACGTATACAGCATTTCTGATGGAAGCATGACAGAGCTTGATGAAGCATTATTAGATGTAGCAACAGAGTAATTAAAATCAGAAATCATTATTAATAAGAAGAAGGCAGGTAATTGCAAAAGCAGTTACCTGCTTTTTTACATACAATTTACAAAACCATAGCTTTGTATTTTACGTTCCCCCGTTATGATAACAATTGTCACGAAGACGAGAAAAAAAGAACAAATCATTTTGGAGGAAAGAAAATGAAGAAGAAATTATTATCCGTAATGCTTGTAGGAGCATTAGCAATCAGCGCTTTAACAGGATGTGGAAGCAAAGATACCACATCAAACAACAGCAAGGCTGACACAACAGCAGAAGCAGACACAAACACAGATAGCAGCGACGCAGCATCAGATTTTGATACCAGTGAAATGATCAATGTACAGTCCAGAGAAGATGGTTCCGGTACAAGAGGAGCATTCATCGAGCTGTTCGGTATCGAAGAGAAAGATGCAGATGGAAATAAAATTGACAACACAACAGAGGAAGCAAACATCACAAACAGTACAGAAGTAATGCTTACATCTGTAGCAGGTGATGAATATGCAATCGGTTATGTATCACTTGGTTCTTTAAATGATACCGTAAAGGCATTAAAGATTGACGGAGCAGAAGCAACAGCAGAAAATATCAAAGCCGGTACATACAAAATCGCAAGACCATTTAATATCGCAACGAAAGGTGATGCAACAGGACTTGCAGCAGATTTCATCAACTACATCATGAGTGATGAAGGACAGAAAGTAATCGAAGACAATGGTTATATTTCACAGGGAAGCAACGGAGCATTTACATCGGATGGTTCTACCGGAAAAATCGTAGTAGCTGGATCTTCTTCTGTAACACCTGTAATGGAGAAATTAATTGAAGCATACAAAGCAATCAACAAAGATGCAGAAATCGAACTTCAGGAATCTGATTCTACAACAGGTATGACAGCAGCAATGGAAGGAACCTGTGATATCGGAATGGCTTCCAGAGAATTAAAGGACAGCGAAACAGAAGGCGGACTTACTGCACAGGTAATTGCAATGGATGGTATCGCAGTAGTAGTAAACAACAGTAACCCAATGGATGAGATGAGTTCAGATAATGTAAAGGATATCTTCACAGGTGCAGTAACAACCTGGGATGAAGTTGCAAAATAAATCTGCAAGTAGGATAAGGTAAGAACAGTATGAATAATTTCAAAGAAAAAGCAATGAAAATAGTATTCTTACTTACAGCCAGTTTCTCCATACTGGCTGTTGCCTTAATCTGCGTTTTCCTTTTTGCAAATGGAATACCGGCAATCAAAGAAATCGGATTGCCGGACTTTCTGCTAGGTACAAAATGGAAACCGGGAAATAACCTCTATGGAATCTTCCCGATGATTTTAGGCAGTATCTATGTAACCGCCGGAGCAATTGTGGTGGGAGTACCAATTGGGATCTTAATGGCAATCTTTATGGCAAGATTTTGCCCGAAGAAGCTTCACAGCTTCTTAAAGCCGATGGTAGACCTGTTAGCAGGAATCCCGTCCATCGTATATGGATTCTTTGGTCTGGTAGTCATAGTACCATTTGTAAGAGAACATTTTAAAGGAAACGGAAACAGTATATTTACCGCATCGATTCTTCTTGGAATCATGATACTTCCAACGATTATCAGTGTATCGGAAGCTGCAATCCGTGCAGTGCCGGAGCATTATTATGAAGGTGCACTGGCACTTGGCGCAACCCATGAGCGGAGTGTTTTTAAAACCGTGGTTCCGGCAGCCAAATCAGGAATTATGGCAGCAGTCATCTTGGGAATCGGCCGTGCCATTGGTGAGACCATGGCGGTTATGATGGTAGTAGGTAACCAGGCGCGTATTCCGAACAGTATATTTAAGGGTGTACGTACCCTGACAACAAATATCGTAATTGAAATGGGTTATGCAACGGACCTGCACCGTGAGGCATTGATTGCAACCGGCGTTGTACTGTTTGTATTTATCCTCATTATCAATCTGGTATTTTCAATTGTAAAAGGAAAGGCGGATAAAGAATAATGACAAAATTCAAAGATAAAATGAATTCTTATAAAAAGCATCCGGGTTCCTTCCTTTTATTACTGCTGGTAGTAGCAGCGGCAATTATAACAGTAGCAGTATTACTTTATCTGGTGGCGTACATATTGATTCATGGTGTGCCATATTTAAAACCAGGTCTTTTTGCACTGGAATATAATTCGGATAACGTATCCATGCTTCCGGCAATGATAAATACACTGGAAATGACGCTGTTTTCCCTGCTTTTTGCAGTGCCGCTTGGAATCGGAGCCGCAGTTTATCTGGTGGAATATGCACCGAAGGGAAGTAAACTGGTTAAAGTAGTCAGAATTACGGCAGAGACCTTAACGGGTATTCCTTCTATTATATACGGTCTGTTTGGTATGTTATTTTTCGTAACATACCTGCACTGGGGCTATTCCATGTTAGCCGGTGCGGCAACTCTTGCCATTATGGTATTGCCGGTTATCATGCGAACCACAGAAGAAGCATTACTCTGTGTACCGGATACCTACCGGGAAGGAAGCTTTGGATTGGGAGCCGGAAGACTTCGTACCATATTCCGTATCGTACTCCCATCTGCGATGCCTGGAATCTTGTCTGGAATCATTCTGGCAGTAGGACGAATTGTAGGAGAGACCGCAGCACTGATTTATACTGCAGGAACGGTAGCAGACCTTGCACCAAACCTGATGGCATCCGGACGAACCTTGGCCGTTCATATGTATTCACTTTCCAGAGAGGGCTTACATACCAATGAGGCTTATGCAACCGGCGTAGTTCTTCTGGTTATTGTATTACTGATAAATGGTGTATCAACTTTGATAGCCAGGAAATTCACGAAAGGAGATGGAGAAGTAAAATGAGTGAGCAGGCAAAATTTTCTGTCAAAGGACTTGACTTATATTACGGAGACTTCCATGCATTAAAAGATGTGAATCTTGATATCAATGCAAAAGAGATAACTGCATTTATCGGACCATCCGGTTGTGGAAAGTCTACATTTTTAAAAACATTAAACAGAATGAATGATTTGGTAGAGGGCTGTAAGATTACCGGAGACGTAAGATTAGACGGTGAAAACATATACAGCGGCATGGATGTCAGTCAGCTTAGAAAGCGTGTGGGAATGGTATTCCAGAAGCCAAATCCATTTCCGATGAGCATCTATGACAACATTGCATACGGTCCGAGAACCCACGGTATCCACAACAAAGCCAAATTAAATGAAATCGTGGAGACATCCCTGCGTCAGGCAGCTATCTGGGATGAAGTAAAAGATCGTCTGAATAAGAGTGCATTGGGCATGTCCGGTGGACAGCAGCAGAGACTTTGTATTGCAAGAGCGCTGGCAGTACAGCCGGAAGTAATCCTGATGGATGAGCCGACTTCTGCACTGGATCCGATTTCCACTTCCAAAATAGAGGATCTGGTGATCGAATTAAAAAAAGATTATACCATTATTATGGTAACCCACAATATGCAGCAGGCAACCCGTGTATCGGATAAAACCGTATTTTTCTTATTGGGAGAGATAATCGAGAGTGGAGATACCGAAAAATTATTCTCCGTTCCAACAGACAAACGGACAGAAGATTATATTACAGGGAGGTTCGGTTAAATGCGTAATCGTTTTGACAGACAGCTAGAACAGTTAAACAATGAATTAATCCAAATGGGAAGCATGATAGAGCATGCCATTGAAATGGCAGTTTCTGCACTGGTAAACCAGAATACGGAAAAAGCCAAAGAAGCAATGGCATATGATGTGGAAATCGACCATCAGGAGCGTGATATTGAATCCTTATGCATGAAGCTTTTATTGCAGCAGCAGCCGGTAGCAAGAGATTTGCGTCTGATTTCTGCAGCATTAAAGATGATTACCGATATGGAGCGAATCGGTGACCATGCCGGTGATATTTCCGAGATGACACTGCTGATGTCTGATGAACCGTATATCATCAGCCCGGAGGAGATTCAGGGTATGGCAAAGGAAACCACAGACATGGTTATCAAGAGCATTGATGCCTTTGTAAAACGCGATATGGAGCTGGCAAAGAAAGTAATCGCACAGGATGATGTTGTGGATGACCTTTTCATGAAAGTAAAACAGGATTTAATCCAGATGATCAATAAAAGCGCAGAAAATGGCGAGCAGGCAGCAGATATTCTTATGGTAGCCAAGTATTTTGAGCGAATCGGAGATCATGCGACCAATATTGCGGAATGGGTAATCTATTCCATTACCGGAAGCCACATTAACTAAACATTCTTAGACAAAAGTGAAAAAAATAGTACATTTTTTACACTGCTTATACATAATTCTTACAAACTGTCAAAATGTCCTTGCAAAATGCCTCTAAAGTGTATATGGTGTATATGTAAGACGAAAAATATGTAAAAAATTGAAAAGTCTATGCATATTACCATGCATAAGGAGGACAAAATGGACATTTTTGGAATACTGACACTGATTGGAGGATTGGCTCTGTTCCTGTATGGAATGGATGTTATGGGAGCTGGGCTGGAGAAAGTATCAGGAGGCAAGTTAGAGAGGATACTGGAGAAATTAACTTCCAATCCGCTCAAAGGAGTGCTGTTAGGAGCCGGAGTAACTGCTGTTATTCAGTCATCTTCAGCAACTACCGTAATGGTAGTTGGTTTTGTAAACTCCGGAATTATGAAACTTTCCCAGGCAATTGGTATTATCATGGGTGCCAATATCGGTACAACGGTAACATCCTGGCTCTTAAGTCTAACCGGAATAGATAGTGGAAATGTATGGATTAATCTCTTAAAACCATCTTCTTTTACACCGGTTCTTGCGATGATAGGTATTGTTTTAATGATGACCGGAAAGAAAAGCAAGAAAGCTGATGTAGGGGAGATTTTATTAGGCTTTGCAGTATTGATGACCGGAATGGAAAGTATGAGCGGAGCAGTAAAACCGTTGGCTGATGTTCCTGAATTTACCAATATACTGACTATGTTCCATAATCCAATTTTAGGAATTCTGGTAGGAGCACTTCTGACAGCGGTGATTCAGAGCTCGTCCGCATCTGTAGGTATACTGCAGGCACTGTCTGTAACAGGAGCATTTACTTATGGCTCAGTTATTCCGATTATTTTAGGACAGAATATCGGAACCTGTGTTACAGCTATGATTTCTTCTGTTGGAGCAAACCGGAATGCAAAGCGTACTGCTTTTGTGCATCTGTATTTTAATATTATTGGTACCGTATTGTTCCTGACATTATATAGTATTTTGAATGCAGTTATTCATTTCCCGTTTGCAAATGATACAGTTGGTGTAGCAGGAATTGCACTGATTCACAGTATCTTTAATATATTTGCAACTGTAGTTTTATTCCCGTTTACAAAGGGACTGGAGAAGTTGGCATATCTGACACTTCCGATTACCGAAGAGGAAAAGAGCAAGAAAGAGGTACAGGAGTTCCCGTTATTAGACGACCGTTTCCTTGCAACACCATCCTTTGCCATTGAGCAGTGCCACAGCATGTCCATTGAGATGGCAAACCTTTCCAAGGATTCCTTCTTAGAAGCAATCGGACTTTTGGAGAATTATACACAGGAAGTAGCGGACGACATTATCGCAAAGGAAAATCTCGTAGATAAATACGAAGACAAGCTGCGTGCTTATCTGACCAAGTTAAGCAGTCAGAATCTGACCTATGCAGACAGCCAGAATGTATCTACGCTGTTACATTGTATTACAGATTTTGAACGTATTTCGGACCATGCAGCGAATATCGTAGATTCCATTATCGAGATGAAAAAGAAGGAGCTGGTTTTCTCTAAGAAAGCAGAGGAAGAAATGCATGTATTTGGAAAAGCAGTAGAAGACATTCTCTGCCGTACCATGACTGCATACACTGCCGATGATGAAGAGCTGGCTAAGACCGTAGAACCATTAGAGCAGGTTATTGATGAATTAAATAAAGCAATTAAGAAACGGCATATCAAACGTCTCCGGAAAGGAAAATGTTCTATCGAGTTAGGACTGGTGCTGGCAGATATCGTTACCAACTATGAGCGTGTATCAGACCATTGTTCCAACATTGCAGTCTGCCTGATCCAGGAACAGGATAAAGATGTAGAAGAGCATGACCTGACGGCACATATGGATGAAGAAGACAATAGAAAATTTGCAGAGCAGATAAAAGAATATACAGAAAAATACGCTTTGCCGGAAAAATAAAAAAGCCGGGAGGAAAATGCAATGGCACTTATTTATATCGTAGAAGATGATATAAACATACGGGAAATCGAACGTTATGCACTAAAAAACAGTGGATTTGAAGTAGAGGAATTTGATAACGGAAAAGATTTCTTCCAGAGAGTGTCAGAGCAGGCACCATCCTGATGCTGTTAGATATTATGCTGCCGGGAGAGGATGGGCTGGAAATTTTAAGCCGTGTCCGGAAAAATCCGGCAACAGAAAAGACTCCTGTGATTATGGTAACGGCAAAGACCACAGAGATTGACAAAGTCCGTGGACTGGATATGGGTGCAGATGATTATATCAGTAAGCCTTTTGGCGTTATGGAGCTGATCTCCAGAGTGAAAGCATTACTCCGCCGCACCGAAAAGGAAGATGATGGTGATACATTAGCCTGTGGAAGCATAGAGATTGATAATAAGCGTCACAGCGTAACCGTTCAGGGAGAAACCTGTGAGCTTACTTTTAAAGAATTTGAACTATTAAAATACCTTATGATAAACCAGGGCATTGTATTATCCCGTGACAAGCTGATGAATCAGGTCTGGGGATTTGAATACGAAGGAGAAAGCCGTACTGTAGATATGCACATAAAGACGCTCCGGCACAAGCTTGGCGATGGCGGACAACAGATTAAAACCGTCCGCAATGTGGGCTATGTGATGGAGCCATAGGAGCATTCATGAAGAAAAAAATAAATATACGATTTATTATGATAGCAGCGCTTGCCATTGTGGTCACAGCGCTGTCTGCTATGTTAGTGTATTATAATATTTTAAAAGAGCAGGTATTTGGAGATTTGAAAGCCTACGCCCATGTGATAGAGCTTTTGAATATAGATGACCTTGCAGCAGGAATAGAAAAAGACCCGTATAATCCCATCGATGATGACCTTCGAATCACATTGATTGGAGCAGAAGGGGAAGTATTATATGAAAGTCTGTTAAATAAGGATGAGATGGACAATCATAATGAACGCCCGGAAATTATTGAAGCAAGGGAAAAAGGCGAAGGCGAAGCCATCCGTTACTCGGCCACTTCTGGAACCCATACCTTTTACTATGCGGAGCGTTTACAGAATGGAAATGTGCTTCGAATCGGAAGGGATTCCGTCAGTGTAAACCGTATTATGGTAAATACTTTAGTGATTGTACTGGTAATTGCACTTTGTATCCTCTTTGTCTGTATGGGAATTTCCCATTATCTGACGAAGAAGCTGGTAGAGCCTATCGAGAAGCTGGCAACGAATATTATGCTGGTGGATGAAAATAATGTATATGAAGAAATCCGGCCTTTTGTGAATACTATTAAGGAGCAGCACGTCAATATTATCAATAATGCGCAGCTTCGCCAGGAATTTACCGCGAACGTATCCCATGAATTAAAGACACCGCTGACGGCAATTTCTGGTTATGCGGAGTTAATCGGAAACGGAATGACCGGTAAAGAGGATACCATCCGCTTTTCCAAAGAGATACATTCCAATGCCAACCGTCTGTTAAGCCTGATTAATGATATTATAAAGCTTTCAGAACTGGATGAGACAGACCACCAGATGGAAATGGAAAAAATGGACCTTTATGAACAGGCAGAGAACTGTGTGCAGATGATGCAGGTAACAGCAGAGAAGCAGGGAATCAGGCTGACTTTGCAGGGAGAAAGTGCCATGGTCATGGCAAACAAGGGACTGATGGATGAAGTCTTTTATAATCTTTGCAGCAATGCCATCCGCTATAATAAGCCAGGCGGAAGTGTTACAGTAACGGTAGGAACAAAGGATGAACGTCCGTTCTTAAGTGTAGCGGATACCGGAATCGGAATTCCAAAGGAATGCCAGGAACGTGTATTTGAGCGGTTTTACCGGGTAGATAAGAGCCGTTCAAAATCCACCGGCGGAACAGGTCTTGGACTTGCCATTGTAAAGCATATTGTAGCACAGCATAATGCTGCCCTCCACTTAGACAGTGAGCTGGGTGAGGGAACCACCATAGAAATTGTATTTTAGGAAGAACAAGAATGGAAAGAATTGACATAAATTATCATTTAGCGTATATTTGAATAACAATCCGTGAGGGAGTAGTTCGCGTGAATACGTGATTTGTCAACAACCTCGGTCTGATGAAGGCCTGGCAAATCTTAATGAATGAGACTCATGTATGCAGCACAGGATAACTGCATACATGCAGTCTCATTTTAAATTATACTATCGGAGGAAATTGTGTTTATGGTAATGTTCTTTACACTCTTACTGATGGGAGCAGGTCTTTCGATGGATGCTTTTGCAGTGTCTATTTGTAAGGGACTTTCCATGCGGAAGGTAAACAAAAAGCAATGTCTTGTAATTGGCTTATTCTTCGGAGGATTCCAGGCACTGATGCCATTTATTGGCTGGGTACTGGGAAGCCAGTTTGAACAGTATATTACAAGCATTGACCACTGGATTGCATTTATCCTGTTAGGATTTATCGGTGGAAAAATGGTAGTGGAAGCAATCCGGGAAAAGGATGAAGCAGTAGAAGTCGGGAAAATGGACCCGCCACTGGATTTAAAAGAGATGTTTATTCTGGCAATCGCAACCAGCATTGATGCCCTTGCCGTTGGAATCACATTTGCATTTCTGCAGGTGCCAATCGTTGAGGCAGTTTCCATCATCGGGATTACGACCTTTGTGATTTCTGTCATTGGTGTGTATGTAGGAAACTTCTTTGGAAACAGATATAAGAAGAAGGCGGAATTGGCTGGTGGTATAATTCTTATCTTAATCGGACTTAAGATTTTGCTGGAGCATCTTGGAATTTTGGCATTTTAAAAGAAGGAGGAATATAATATGACAACAATCTGGACATATGTATTACTGGTAGTTGGTTTTGTACTGTTAATTAAAGGAGCAGATTTCTTTGTAGAAGGAAGTTCGGGAATTGCAAAGAAATTAAAGGTGCCATCGTTGATTATCGGACTTACGATAGTGGCAATGGGAACATCCCTGCCGGAATGTGCCGTCAGTGTAGCAGCATCTATTTCCGGAAACAATGCCCTGGCAGTCAGTAATGTAGTTGGCTCAAATATCTTTAACCTGATGGTGGTTTGTGGCTTTTGTGCCGTAATTACACCACTTGCAGTAGGAAAAAAGACCTTAAAGCAGGAATTTCCGTTTTCTGTGCTTATGGCAGCCCTGCTTTTAGTGCTGGGTTACATTGGAATGAGCGTTGGCAGAATAGATGGTGTGATTTTATTGATTTTCTTTGCTCTCTTCATGTTCTGGATGGTGCGTTCTGCATTAAAGGCAAGAACAGCAGGAATTACAACAGATGCTTCTGAAGAAGCAGATGAGATTGAACGCGCAAAGCCAATCCCGGTATGGCTCTGTCTTGTATACATTGTAGGTGGAGCAGCAGCCATTGCATTTGGCGGCGACATGGTAGTAGACAGTGCGTCTGCCATTGCAGCAGCATTTGGTTTGAGCCAGAATTTAATCGGGCTTACGATAGTAGCAATGGGAACGTCATTACCGGAGCTGGTAACCTCTATTGTGGCAGCCCGTAAAAATGAAGTAGATATGGCTCTTGGAAATGTCATTGGTTCTAATATTTTCAATATCCTTTTTGTTCTTGGTATTGCCGCAGCCATAAGTCCGGTCGCATTTATCATGGAAAATGTGATTGATATTGTAATCTTAATTGCCATGAGCATAATGGTACTGCTGTTTGCCTGGAGCAGGCAGAAAATAAACCGCATTGAAGGAGCAATTATGCTGCTTTCCTATGCGGGATATATGGTCTATATCTGTATGAGATAATATATTTGATAAGAAATAAGAAGCCCGTTTTTGTGGGCTTCTTATTGTGTTATGCGCGTAGCAAAAATATCTGTAAGAAGCTGCCGGTGGCAGATTCTTCAGGATGCTGACTAATTTTCCGATTCTTCTAACTGGGAAAGTACATTGTTAAGCTGGAAGGTGGAGCTGTCTATCAGGTCCGGAATGGAACCTAAGTATTCCAGATGAAAGCCGGCATAGCGGAAGAAATAGGTTGTTCTTAATCCATCATCCGGGATGGCAAGCTCGATATATTCATCTGTTGTATCAAGGTCAATGAGATAATATTCATTTGTTATATCGGAGGCAGCACTGCGGGACAGTGTAAAGTCGCCATTATAAAGCATTTCAGAATAATCGGTTCCATCTACCGTCAGGGTAGAAGAAAGCATTCCCGTTTCTTCGTTGTAAGTAGTGTCGTAGTAGACGGCATCCATTTCTCCGTTTCCATCCATATCTGCAGAAACAGCAGACCCCATTAAAGCGTTCAGCTGAAAATTACCGGTGTAATGATATTCAGCCTTCAGGGCATTCAGCTGCTGATAAGGAACGGAAAATAAAAGTGTACCGGAATAAGACGGTGTAATAGCACCATGATTGGCGATAAAGGTAATACCGCCTCTGGTAAAATACCAGTTGCCATCCCTTAGTACATGTTCCAAAAGGTTCGAAGATACATCGGAGCCGTCATGTTTGGCAAGCTGGCTTACTTTGCCGTAGTTCGGTAACAAAAGCTGCTGGTTAATAAAAGAAAGTGCACTGTTTATCAGGGCATTGGAATCTGTAGCAATATCAGAAAGAGAAAGTGTTTTGCCATTTTCCAGATCATAATTAAACCCACCATAAGCAGCACTGTGGGTCTCCTCACTGGTAAATTCTTTTCTGGTACTCTCAAAAGAGATAATCCGGCTGTCCTGTCTGGTACAGGAAAAATCCTCATCTAAGTGATAGGCGGAAAAGGAATCCGGTGACGCAGCAAAAGAAATTCTTGCGGAAAGCAGACTTTCTAATCGGGCATCCTGGAAAGCATCCAGTTCTTCGTTTAAAGATTGTGTAATGGTTTTGGAAATCTTCGGATGACCGTCTATGGTCACCGTTGGTTTCTGATAGGAGGTATATAATAAAACAGTAGATAAATCATCGGCATGATAAATCTCTGTTTTGGAATTAAATGTTATTGTTACCGGGTCATTCCGGGACTGTTCTGTTGACTCTTCTGTAGCGTCCGGCTGTTCACTGCCGGAATCCGTCTGTACAGAAGACTGTTTCTTCCCACCACATCCGCAAAAGACCAGGGTGGCAATACAAATCAGGGCAATAAATCTTTGCTTCATAGATATCTCCTTGTGGTTCGCATTCGTACCTAGAGTATAGCACATTTTATCTGGAAAAATCTTTAAAAAAGAATGAAGTTTTCCGGGGAAAGCGTTAGGGGGTGAAAGAAGCGTAATGTCCGTGCTGTTCAGTGAGTCCGAATGCGACATAAGGGCGGCAAGGGGCACTAAGAATTTCGAAGGGATATGAGATTGACTGGCAACCGGCGTAAATTCACATCCATGTTCATCTGCGCCTCACCGGCACGTCCCTGTGCCGGCGTTGCCTGGCACTATCCGAAATTCCAAGTGCCCCTAGCTGCTCTTATCATGCATCCGCACTTTGCTGAACAACACGGACATTTGGCATTCCAAGTGCCCCTTGCCGCCCTTTTATCGCGTCCGGACCCGGTAAACGGTGCAGACGTCCGTTTGACCAAAACTTTATTCTTTTTTAAGATTCCTTCGATTGAAAAGCAATATCAAGAGGTATATAATCAGGTAAAGTGCGGACGCGCAGGGGAATATAGTAAGAACAGGAGGATACACAATGGATTTTTTTGATCGAATGGGTGAGAAACTGATAACTGCAGGAAAAGATGTAACACAGAAGGCAAAGGATTTATCCGGAACAGCAAAGCTGAATCTGGATATTAAGTCGAAAGAAGATTTTATAGAAAAGCAGTATGCCCAGATTGGTAAGCTTTATTATGAAGACCACAAGGAAGAAGCAGATGGTGCATATGGACAGCAGATGCAGGCAATTGCAGAGGCATTTGCAGCAATTGACCATATGAAAGAGGAAGTATTAAAGATTAAAGGAGCGCGTCAGTGCCCGCAGTGTGGCGCTACTGTGCCGGAGGACACAGAGTTCTGTGGAAAATGTGGAGCAAAACTGAATATCTTTGAAGATTAGTGGATAACCTACCCATTTGTTTTAGAAAAATAAGACAAATGGGTAGGTTGTTTTATGAAAAAACATAAGATATAATAAATGGTATACCAATAGGGAAGAGAAAGGTATAGGGAGGTGTAGCAATTTATGAAGAAACGAATGATAAAGCTGACCGGTGCTTTATTACTGGTAGCCAGCTTGGTTTTTTCCGGGTGTGGGAAAAGCACGCAGTTAGACGATTATGCTACCAATGAAGGCAGTGACAGCGTAGAAGAAGGCACGGAAGCAGTGGCGGATAACACATCGGGTGATACCGGGGGGATACCGAAGGATGAGATTAAGGTAGGTGTCATTCATCTATCCGATCCGGCAGAGGGAAGTGGTTATACATATACCCATGATCTTGGTATTCAGGGAATGCAGCAGAACTTAAATCTTTCCGATGACCAGATTGTGCGTAAAATTAATATTTCGGATACTGATACAGATGCAACCAGAGCAGCAATACAGGAATGCATTGACGAAGGCTGTAATATTATTTTCGCCACAAGCTGGGGGTATATGGAGACCACCGCAGAGATGGCAGAAGAATATCCGGATATTTATTTTTCCCATGGAACCGGATATATGAGCAACGGAAAGAACTTTAATAATTATTTTGGAAGAATTTATCAGGCACGCTATTTAAGCGGAATTGTAGCAGGCATGAATACGAAGTCAAATAAAATCGGCTATGTAGCGGCAATGGATTCTTCAAATTCAGAGGTAACTGGTGGAATAGATGCATTTGCACTGGGAATATATTCTGTAAACCAGGACGCGAAAGTCTATGTAAAAGTTACAAACAGCTGGTTTGACCCTGACGGAGAGAAGGCGGCAGCAGAGACGCTTCTTAACATGGGCTGTGATGTCATTGCACAGCATTGTGATACAGAATATCCGCAGACATTGGCACAGGAAAAAGGTGTTTATAGTATCGGTTATAATTCTGATATGAGTAAAAATGCACCGGAGGCTTGTCTTTGCAGTGTTATCTGGAACTGGAGTGCCTATTATACATCAGCAGTGCAGAGTGTTATCGACGGAACATGGGATGGCAGCAATTATTATGGTGGAATGAATGAGAACCTGGTAGGACTTACGTCGCTTGCTGATTTCTGTGCAGATGGAACTGAGGAGAAAGTTGAGGAGGCAAAGGCAGCAATTCTTTCCGGGGAAAATGGCGTGTTTGATGGTGTAATTGAGACCAATGCCGGAGAAACCGTAGGAAAAGAAGGAAAAACATTAGATGATGCGACAATTACCGGAGGAATAGACTGGTATTTTAAGACGGTTGAAGTGGTAGAGTAGGGGGAAGCAAATGAATCTAAAGAAAAAAATTCTGGCAATTACAATTGGACCGGTATTGATATTAGGAATTATCACCATACTATTTACCGTAACCATGGTAAAGAATTCTATGATGGATGAGATAAAGGATGCATTAAAGGGAACCGCTGCCGCAACGTTGGCAGCATATGACCAGAATACCGGAGATTATCTTGAGACCAGCAATGGGGACATCTGGAAGGGAAGTTACAATATTTCCAAATCAGAGAATCTGGTAGACCGGATTAAAGATAATACCGGAATGGATGTAACTTTTTTCTATGGAGATAAACGAATCATGACTTCAGCAACGGATGAGAATGGAAATCGTATCTTAAAATCCAAAGCAGGAGATGTCATTGTAGAAAAAGTATTAAATGGTGGAGAAGAATATTTCAGTGAAGCAGTATCTATAGAAGGAACTTTAAATTATGGTTATTTTATGCCGGTATATCAGAATGGCTCCGATACAGATATTGTGGGAATGGTATTCGTAGGAACCAATAAGCAGGATAAAGATGCTGTTGTAATGCGGCTTTTAGGATCGATTGTGGCAGCGGTGGTGGCAATTATGCTGGTCTGCCTGCTTGTCAGCACGAAGCTGGCAAGCACTATCAGCAGGAATATCAGAACCAGTATTAAAACGGTGGAGAAGATTGCAGCAGGCGATTTGAATGTACAGGTGAATAATAAGCTGCTTAAGAGTAAGGATGAAATCGGAGACCTTTCCAGAGTTACGATTACCCTGCGTGATGCGATGCAGCGGACAACACTTGAAATCAATCAGAATGTGCAGAAGTTGTTAGAGGCATCTTCTCTGCTTGGAACAGCGGCCGATAATACCAATGGAACCATGAATAAGGTGCGCACAGCCGTAAACCGTATTGTAGAAAATTCTACGGAGCAGGCAGAGAATTCAAAGAGTACCTCAGAACATATGCGGCTGATGGGAGATAATATAACAGAGACTTCTGCTGAGGTGGAGGCATTAAACAGCAATGCGGCATTTATGCATGAATCCAGTGAAAAAGCAGCGGAGACACTGGCAAATCTTCAGCGCATCAATGGCGAAGTAGAGCAGATTATCGGAGAAGTACAGGAGCAGACCAACCGTACCAACGATTCTGTCCAGCAGATTTACAAAGCAACCGCATTTATCGCATCGATTGCAGAAGAGACAGATTTACTTAGTCTGAATGCATCCATAGAGGCAGCCAGAGCAGGAGAGAACGGAAAAGGATTTGCCGTAGTTGCAGAACAGATTAAGAAATTATCTGAGCAGTCCAACCAGTCCAGCAACGAAATTGAAGAGACTGCCATGATGTTAAGTGAGGATTCCCAGAAGGCTGTAGAGATTATGCAGAAGATGCAGGAAATCATTATGAGCCAGAGCGAGAGCATGAAGGATACCCAGAAGGTAGTGGAAGAGGTTGTGGCACAGATAGCCAATTCCATGCAGAGCATCCAGCAGATTAAAGAGACCACAGAGCATCTTGCGAATGTGAGAAATGAAGTTCTGCAGGCAGTTGAGACTCTTTCTAATATAGCGCAGGACAGCGTATCCGGAACGAAAAAGACTTACGAAGATACGGAAGAGGTTGTAGATACCTTTAAGCAGGTATACATGAGTGCGGAGCAGCTTCGTGAGATTGCTGACCAGCTGGCAGGAAGCGTCCAGTATTTCCATGTGGAATAAATATACAACCATAGCAATTCTAAAATTGTGAAAAAGTGCCTTTGAAATCGCAGACTGAAAAGTTTATCATAAAAAGCGAAAATATGCGGTGTCAGAGGTGAGAAAATGTATCCAATTGGAGCATATATTGTAAAATCAACAAATGGAGTATGCAAAATAAAGGACATTGTAAATCCGGATTTTGTAGCAGATTCCAACAAATTGTATTATAAAGCTAATCTATCAGAGGAAAAAGACGCGCCAGGAGCAGGGAAAGAAAACAACTACAGTAGATGGACGTTATTTTAATCTGGCAGAAAATCTTCTGTATTCTGAACTTGAATTAGTATTGCAGAAAAATAAAGATGAGATTTACCAGATGATAAAGGCAATTTGTGAAGCTTAAGGATATCGGATGGTCCGGTTGCAAAGGTTGACTTTTCAAATAAATTGTGTTAGTTTTACACCTAGATGATAAACGCAAGGAAGAAGAGAGTACATTTATCGGAATTGTACAGAGAGTTCCAATGAACCGCAGGGTTTAGCTGAGATGGAATCAAGGGTGATAGATGGAAGATGGCTTTGGAGTGGCGGGGCTGAATCCTAAGAGACAAGGCTTCGACAGGACCGCCTGTTATAGCGGGAAGTATTGCAGGATACTTCATGAGGCACATATTGTAAGGTATGTGTAAAATAGAAGTGGTAACACGGATAACACCCGTCTTCTTTCATTAGAAGGCGGGATTTTTTTTCGTGAGTAGCGAAGCGGCTCGCAGGAACGCTTGAGGAGCACCAAAAGTATAAAAAGGAGAATGAAGATGAGCAGCAAAGGAAAGTTTTACATGACCACCGCGATTGCCTACACATCAGGTAAACCGCACATTGGAAACACTTATGAGATTGTACTGGCAGACGCAATCGCAAGATACAAGAGATTGGAAGGCTATGATGTATATTTCCAGACCGGTACCGATGAACATGGACAGAAGATTGAATTAAAGGCAGAGGAAAAAGGAATTACACCGAAGCAGTTCGTAGACGAAGTTGCCGGAGAAGTAAAGAGAATCTGGGATTTGATGAATACTTCTTATGATAATTTCGTGCGTACTACCGATGAAGACCATGAGACACAGGTTAAGAAGATTTTTAAGAAACTTTATGATAAAGGTGATATTTATAAGGGTTCCTATGAGGGACTTTATTGTACTCCATGTGAGTCTTTCTGGACAGAATCCCAGCTGGTAGATGGAAAATGTCCGGACTGTGGACGTGAAGTACAGCCGGCAAAAGAAGAAGCATATTTCTTTAAAATGAGCAAATATGCGGACCGGTTAATCGAATATATCAATGAGCATCCGGAGTTTATCCAGCCGGTATCCCGTAAGAATGAGATGATGAATAACTTCCTGCTTCCGGGACTTCAGGATTTATGTGTATCCAGAACCTCATTTTCCTGGGGAATTCCGGTAGACTTTGATCCAAAGCATGTAGTATATGTATGGCTGGATGCACTGACCAACTACATTACCAAGATTGGCTATGATGCAGATGGCAATTCTTCCGATTTATTCAAGAAGAACTGGCCGGCAGATTTACACTTAATAGGAAAAGATATCATCCGTTTCCATACCATTTACTGGCCGATTTTCTTAATGGCATTAGACCTGCCACTGCCAAAGCAGGTATTTGGACATCCATGGCTCTTACAGGGTGGCGAGAAAATGAGCAAATCCAAGGGAAATGTAATCTATGCTGATGATATGGTAGACCTCTTTGGTGTAGATGCAACCCGATATTTCGTATTGCATGAGATGCCATTTGAAAATGATGGAATCATTACCTGGGAGCTGGTTGTAGAGCGTTTCAATTCCGACCTTGCCAACATCCTTGGAAACCTGGTAAGCCGTACCATTTCCATGAGCAATAAATATTTTGACGGTGTCGTAAAGAGCACCGGAGTCACAGAAGAAGTAGATAATGACTTGAAGGCAGTCGTAACCGGCGCAAGAGATAAGATTGCAGATAAGATGTCCGGACTTCGTGTGGCAGATGCTATTACAGAAGTATTTAATGTATTCCGCCGCTGCAACAAATATATTGATGAAACAGCACCTTGGGTACTGGCAAAGGATGAAGCAAAGAAAGACCGCTTAAGCGAAGTGCTTTACAATCTGACCGAGTCCATCGCTATCGGCGCAAGCCTTTTAGCAAGCTTTTTACCGGAGACCGCAGAGAAAATCGCAGCACAGCTTAATACAGGACTGCGTGGATTTGATGAGCTGAATCAGTTTGGACTTTATCCAAATGATAATAAAGTAACGGAGAAATCGGAGATTCTTTTTGCAAGATTAGACCCGAAGGAAGTAATGCCGAAGGTAGAAGCAATCCGCGCTGCCCAGAAAGCAGAGTTCGAAGCAGAGCAGAAAGCATTAGGCAAAGAAGTTGAGACAGAAGCAAAAGCAGATGCCACTGTCATCGACATTGAGCCAAAGGAAGAAATCACTTATGATGATTTTATGAAAATGCAGTTCCAGGTTGGTGAAATCATCGAGTGTAAGGCAGTAGAGAAATCCAAGAAATTACTGTGTTCACAGGTAAGAATCGGAAGCCAGGTAAAACAGATTGTATCCGGTATCCGCAAACAGTACACACCGGAAGAAATGGTCGGCAAGAAAGTTATGGTATTAGTAAACTTAAAACCGGCAAAACTTGCAGGTGTATTATCTGAAGGAATGTTACTTTGCGCAGAGGATGCAAATGGAGAATTAGCACTTCTGACACCGGAAAAGGATATGCCGGCAGGAGCAGAAATCTGCTAAGTATAAGATTTTCCGATTAGCTATATAAAGAACCCCCGGAAGAACCATTGCAAATTGGTTTTTCCGGGGGTTCTATTATGCGTTGCGGCTGCGTTTCTGGTATTTGCTGGAAACCAGGTAAATACAGAATATTGCGACGAAGAAGCCGAATTGGATGCCAATAAAGCGCCAGTATTTTGCAGTGGTAAGTATTTCATCCGATATACCGCCCAGCATTGAATTGAGGCGGATGTACCAGTAGGTTGGAAGAAAATGCGCCACAGCAAGAACACCTTTTCCCAAAAGGTATTGCGGAACGAAGATTCCGGAGAGGAAACTCAATCCCAGGGAGGCAACATTTGCAATCATACTGAGGGACTGCTGTTTGAGTGCAAAAATACTTACAAGGAGCGTAAGTGCTATGGAAAACAGCAGAACCATGGCACTGTTTAAAAGAGAGTGGAGTCCGTTTATCGAGAACAGAGTGTCTGGTCCGTAGATAAAAAGTGCAGTCAGGATAAAGAGCAGCCATACAAAGAGACTGAATACGATACATCCTAAAGTAATCTGCGCATTTCTGGACTTTAAGGAAAGAGAGGAGCAGGAAATCCTTGCACCTAAATCTTTCTGGTTAAAGGTCATCAGAATCGGAGTCATACCAAGTAACAGCATATTAATGAGTACATAAGGAAGATACTGGAAGAAATAGGTAAGTCCAATCTGTGCACCATCCGTTTCCTTTTCTTCAAGCTTAAGAACCGTAGTATCGTTTCCTTTGGAAAGTGATTCACTGGATTTTGTTACTGCTTCGGAAAGAGAGAAGCCACCAGCCATAAATAAGCGGACACTGGAAAGATACTCAGTTACCTGCTGGTCTACAAAATAGCCATTGGAGTTGTCCTTTCGCATGGAAACCGGAAGGAAATCTCTGGCATCAGAATCAGTAAGCTGTTCTTCAAAGCCTTCCGGGATGGTTAAAATATAGTCAACCTTTTGATAATAAAGGGCATCCTGTAAAGTCATAGTATCCGTATCCTTTAAAGTGACCGGATTGTGCATGGAGGAAAGATAATCACTTAAAGCGTGGCTTGCAGTGCTGTCATCCTCGTCAATAATATAAATGTCTGCCTTTGTGGCAGTAAAAGAAGTTTCATGGTCGGATGCTCCGATTTTACTCATGGCAATTACAACAACGGTAAAAATAATATAGTATAAAAGCACCGAAGGAAATTTCTTCTTTGCAATTTTCAGAAAAGTTTTAAATACTTGCATATCTTTTCCTCCTTGTCAGTAAGAATCCACCCAAACAGAAGAGAGCGGAAATGCCAACCAGTGTCAGAATACATTGGTAATACTGGTTTAGGTTATCCTGAATGCCCAGTGTATAGAAGGCACGGGAAATCAGGGCAGCCGGTGAAATCCGGTTGATAACCGGGCAGGTATTCTCGACAATGATCCACATATTTCCAACCATAAGCCCGCTTAAGAAGCAAAGCAGCAGACTGCCGGAGACAAGAATTCCCTGTTTTGTTCCCTCGGAAAAGGCTCCGATGGAACCTACGAAAAAGCCCATGGTAGTTCCGGTCAGACAGCCGACAAATACCGTCAGGATTGCCAGTGGGAGATGGTAGGTTAAATCAATCTTAAGCACCAGTACAATAAATGCAAAGGAAACCAGATTACAGATAAACTGGAATATCACATTGGAAAAAAGCTCTGCTATAATGACCTTCATTTTATGAACCGGAGAGACATTGCGTCTTGCACCAATGGCGGAGAGATTTCCCTGGTTATTGAGGGAAACATACAGTCCGGAAAGGCTGGTAAAGAGGCATGCCATAGCTATCAGATTGTAAAAGTACTGTGTATAAGTATCGGTATTATGTTTGTTTAAAGAAACTTCTTTGGTATAAGTAACCTGCTCAGAGAGACTTTGAAGCAGTGCTTCTAAGTTCTCCGGGTGATTTTTGCAGTATCCGCAATGGCAGAAACCGAGGAATTGTACTGCTTTACAAATGCCTGCAAAATACTCTGATTCATGCGGACGGTATCAGAGCTAGAAGAAGAAACCGTAAGGGAAAGTGTGACTGTATCCGATGCAGAATTGTCTGTATACAAAATGCCATCCACCGTCTGGTCCTTTAACAGGGAAACGGCTTTTTCTTCTGTGCAGTAGGTTGGAACAAAGAGGGCAACGCCATCTTTTAATTCCGTTTTTTCTAAAAAGGTCTTGATATTTTTTAATGCATCCGAATTATTTTCTTCTACAACAGCAATGGAAACCGGCTTTTGTATTTCGGAACTGCTGATATTGGAAAATGCTACCTTGAACATAATGCCAAGCAGAATCGGAAAAAGCAGTATCCAGAACATCTGCTCCCTATTTCTAAGGAGAATCCGGAAATGATATTTCATGATTTGAAGCATATCTTTCTCCTCCTAGTCTCTTAATTCTTTGCCGGTAATCTCTAAGAATACGTCATTTAAGGTCGGAAGCTCGGAATACACTTTTCCGAAGGTAATCTCATGCTGCTGCAGATAATCCAGCACATGAATGAGATTGTGGCTTCCACCGCTGCATAAAACAGTCAGCATGTGATTTTCGTAAGTCACTTCATAAACATGTTTTAAAGCACGGATTTCATCGATTGCTGCATCCGGCAGGTCTAAGATATCAATGGAAATGCTTTCGCTCTTCTTAATCATCTGCTTTAATTCATCCTTCGTGCCGATGGCAAGATTTTTTCCTTTGTCCATAATGGCAATCCGGGAACAAATCTGCTCCACCTCTTCCATGTAATGGGAAGTGTAAATGATGGTGGCACCGTTCCGGTTCAGCTCCACGATTCCCTCAAGAATCTTATTCCGGCTCTGCGGGTCAACGGCAACGGTCGGCTCATCCATGATAATCAGCTTTGGTTTATGGGCAATGCCGCAGGCAATATTTAACCGCCTTAAAAGTCCGCCGGATAATTTCTTCGGAAAGAATTTACGGAAATCATCTAAGCCTACAAAAGCAATGGCTTCCTCTACATACTGTTTCCGGAGTGCTTTATCTTTTACATAAAGCCCACAGAAATAATCAATGTTTTCATATACCGTCAGTTCATCCACTACGGCAACGTTCTGCATAACAACGCCGATTTGCCGCTTCAGGTCATAACTATCCGGGTTCATCTTTTTCCCAAATACTTCAATGTTTCCTTTGTCATAGGAAAGCAGGGAAAGAAGGCAGTTGATGGTCGTAGTCTTGCCGGAACCGTTTGGACCGAGCAGACCGAAAATCTCACCTTCTTCAATCTCTAAGTTAAAGTGGTCTAATGCTACAAGCTCTTTGTAGCGTTTCACCAGGTTTTCTATTTTTACAACTGGGGTACTCATAGGTTTCCTCCTTTTTTAGGTTGATTGGTTGTGCAGGCGATTGCGAGAGAAGAAAAGAAATTTATAAAAACTGTTTTGCTGTGTTACATCAAAAGCACTGGAGTGTTCGTCGAAACTGGATACTGCATGATGCTTGAAAAGGGGCACTAAGAATTTCGAAACATGAGTAGTTTTTTCGGCAACCGGCGCAAATTCGCATCCATGTTCATATGCGCCTCGCCGGTACATCCCTGTACCGGCGTTGCCGGATATTGGGCGAAATTCCAAGTGCCCCTAACAAGCCTCATAAGGTATCCGCATTCCGATGAACGCTCCAGCGCTTTTGCCAGACATTGGCAAGCCAGCTTCTTTATGAAATTTTCTCTTCTCGCAATCGCCTATAACCTAAGTATAGGGAAAAGAGGTACAGAAGGTAAGTGCATTCTGTCAGGAAATAAAATGACATTTGTCATATCTTAACGTTCCTGTTGTCTTTTCCTTGAAAGAATAGCCGTTGCAAGACCAAGGAAGATAAGACCTGAGATAAACATATATAGTATTTTCATATGAGGGGAAAGAGTGGCATTTCCAAAAGAAATGGTAAGTCCCATATAATCCGCATATCCGGTCTTTATTTCGGAGGGGCAATGAAACCATTGCAATTCCTGATTCATCCAGATTTCACGAATGGCGGAAGCCCCCTGAAAGGCTGGAAGAAAGCGGATGATATATTTAAGAGTCTGGGGTATATTGCCGTATGGAACATAAATTGCAGCAAAAAATCCAATCAGAGTACCCAAAAGCGTGGTCAGACCATTGAATGCACTATTGGTATGAATAAAAGAAGCGCATAAAAAGACAAAGGAAGCAGAGGAA
This sequence comes from Roseburia sp. AF42-8, assembly GCF_003435965.1. Lineage (NCBI taxonomy): Bacteria > Bacillati > Bacillota > Clostridia > Lachnospirales > Lachnospiraceae > Roseburia > Roseburia sp. AF42-8. Next base: position 70,916 of record NZ_QTVB01000006.1, on the reverse strand, counting down.
AAAATAATTGCAAGAAGTGCAAAGAGAATTTCTAAAGTATCATGGGCAGTTATAAAGGAGCCATTGGCAATACCAAGATAGATGATTCCGATTATCAATGTGAGCAGGCACATGATAAAGGAGACAATAATTGCAGCAATGACATAACCTGCAACATAGTATCCGCGTTTTACGGGTGCAACAAAAAATGCAGATATCTTACCGGATTCCTCATCTCTTACCATGGTTCCTACCAGAGTCATGGAAATGCTTACGGCATTGACAACCAGGATACCGGCAATGGTCCAGATAATGATGAGCGAAGATGCATGAACAGCTTCGTATTTCAGACCGGTTCCAAGAACCTGAATTGTGGAATCAATATTTCCCTGTCCGAGAAATGCAATCATAAGGGTTAACACAATAAGAGTAGAAAGAAGAGAAAAGAATACACTGATTCGGTCTCGGAAATAAAGTAAGATATTACGTTTTATAAATGAAATTAGTATCATAGGTTAATCCTCCAGTTTTTTTCCTGTTATTTGAATAAAAGCATCATCCATACTACCTTGAATAATTTCAATGCCATCATAGGGAGTGGTTATCTGGGGCATGATATGCAAAGCATCTTTGGTAGTAGATAGGGAAATTGCAATTCCGTTAGGGAGACGATAAGAAGCCAGTGAAAGAGCAGCCAATTCCCGGTTCAATGGTGTAATTTTGTCAGTATAGATTTTTAAAGTATCGGAAGCATATTTATTTTTTAACTGGGATGGAGAGCCGGAAGCAATGATTTTTCCGGCATCCATAATGCAAAGTTGTTGTGCCATAGAGGCTTCTTCCATATAGTGTGTGGTGAGAAAAATTGTCATATGGCGCTTTAACCGGAGACTTTCCAGACAGTCCCACATAAGTTTTCTGGTCTGCGGGTCAAGCCCGGTAGAAGGCTCATCTAGAAATAATATTTCAGGAGTATTCATGAGTGCCGGGCAATTTCGCAGCGTCGTTTCTGACCACCGGATAATTTACGAAAAGGTCGTGATAATAAATTTTGAATGTTAAGAATTTCGGCAATCTCATAGAGATTTTTTTGAACCGTCTTTAAATCTTTTTCATATAGAAAGCCTCTCATCAAAAGATTTTCTTTTACTGTCAGATAATCATCTAAAGTATTATTCTGAAAAACAACTCCAATTTTATTGCGGATGGCATCGGCTTCTTTTAAAGCATCGTAATCACATATTTTGACAGTTCCTGCAGTTGCTTTCAGTAAGGTACAAAGAATATGAATTGTAGTGGATTTTCCGGCACCATTTACACCGAGCAGTCCAAATAAATCTCCTTTTTTAACAGAAAAAGAAATATCATCTACTGCTTTTATATCGGAATAATATTTTTTCAAGTGTGAAATCTGTATTGCATCCATGTTATGCCTCCTGTAGATAGAGATAAATAATAGCGGTTTTATAAATGTAGTATAGTAGAGTGAGCGGAGGACTGGTAAGTGCATTCTGTCAGGAAATAAAATGACATTTGTCATATCTTAGGAAAAATGATACAGTAAATGCAGTAGAACCCTAAGGAAGGGGAAGAAGAATGTTAAGAATACTGGATAAGTTACTTCTTTTTGCCATGTGCAGCTGCCTTATTTTCCAGTTAGAGGGAGACTACCGCAGAGTTGTAATCTTCATCATTGGTCTGATTGTGGCAGCGTTGACTCTTTATATTGAAAACCGGAAAGTCATTGGTGCATTGCTGATAGCAATGGCAGTACTGTGTCTAATCGAGCCGGGATTTACCTTTTTGCTGCCGCTGGTGTTTTTTGACAGCTTCTGGTTTGGCCTGTGGTGGGGTATGGGATTTGCAGTTTTATTCTTTTATGCACTGCCGGTGTACCAGCCATGGATGACAGCCATCTGGCTCTTTTTGTCATTGGCAGCGGTGCTGTTGGCTTATTGCACCAGACAGGCAACGGAGCTAAAGCGGAATCTGATTCGGCTCCGGGATACCAGCACGGAGTTAAGCCTTGTGATGCGGGAGAAGAACCGCAAGCTTTTAGAGGAGCAGGATACAGAAATCTATATGGCAACGCTAAAAGAGCGGAACCGGATTGCAAGAGAAATCCATGATAACGTGGGACATATGCTGTCCCGGGCAATTCTTCAGATGGGAGCACTGAGCACCGTATATGAAGAAGAGCCGCTGCATGGTCAGCTTTTAAAGGTAAATGATACCTTAAATCTTGCCATGAATAATATCCGGGAAAGTGTGCATGATCTGCATGATGATTCCGTGGATTTAAAGCAGGCATTATTAGAGGCAACCCGGGAAATGAAGCAGCATTATCATCTGGATTTAGAATACGATATGTCACAGAATGTTCCACGAAAAGTCAAATATTGTTTTATCGCAGCCGTAAAAGAAGCAATGTCAAATATTGTAAAATACAGCAACGGTGACCGGATTGAGATTGTTCTCAGGGAACATCCGGCACTGTATCAGATGACCATTGAGGACAATGGTACGGATGAGGAAAAGCAGAAAAAAGCAACGGAGCAGATGCGGGAAGAAAAGGATGACCTTAAGAGTGCAGCCGGAGGCATGGGACTTTCGAATATGCGGGAACGTGTGGAGTCGCTGGGCGGAAGCATTCATGTAAACTGCGAAAAAGGTTTTAAAATATTTATATCAATTCGAAAGAAAGAGGAGGCAGTATGAGAGTCCTGATAGTAGATGATGACGAAGATGTGGTATTTTCCCTGCAGACCATTCTCTGCGCCAAGGGAGTGGATGTAGTCGGAACAGGCACCGATGGAAGTGAAGCCGTAAAATTATATGAAGAGCTTCAGCCGGACATTTTATTAATGGACATCCAGATGAAGCCTATGAATGGACTGGATGCGGCAGAGCAGATTCTTGCAAAAGACAAGGCGGCAAGGGTGCTGTTTCTGACCACATTTTCCGATGATGAATATATTGTGGAGGCATTACGAATCGGTGCGAAAGGCTATTGCCTGAAACAGGATTTTGCAGCAATTGTTCCGTCATTGCATGCGGTTATGAGCGGACAGAGTGTCTTTGGGGGAGAAATTGTGAATAAGCTTCCGGTTCTGATGCAGAATAAGGAAAGCCTTGACTATGCCAGCTATGATATCAGTGAAAAAGAACAGGAAATCATTCACCAGGTGGCACTGGGACGCAGCAATAAAGAAATTGCGGAAGCCTTATTTTTAAGTGAAGGGACTGTCCGCAACTATATCAGCAGCATATTAGAAAAGCTGTCCTTAAGGGACCGGACGCAGCTGGCGGTATTTTATTACCAGCATTTATAAAATAGAAAGAGGATTTTTATGATTTTTGAGACACATGCACATTATGATGATGAAAAATTCAAAGAGGACAGAGAACAGCTTGTTTCTTCTCTTCCGGAGCAGAACATAAGGCGGGTAATTAACGTAGGTGCAGACTTTGCCGGCTGTGTGGATAGCGTAGCATTGGCAGAGAAATACGATTATATTTATGTAGCAATCGGAATTCATCCAAGCAATATCGAAGATGCAACGGAAGAAAATTTAGCATGGATAAAGGGAAAGGCTTCCTGGGAGAAAACCGTTGCCATCGGAGAAATCGGGCTTGATTATTATTGGGATAAGGAGCCAACAGTGCAGCAGGCACAGCGGGAAATGTTCTGCCGTCAGCTTGCGCTGGCAAAAGAGATGAGTCTTCCGGTTATCATTCATTCCAGAGATGCCGCAGAGGATACCATGAAAATTATGCAGCAGGCCCATAAGGATGACATTCCGGGTGTCATTCATTGTTATTCTTATTCCAAGGAAATGGCGAAAGAATATGTGAAAATGGGATATTATATTGGTGTCGGCGGTGTAGTTACCTTTAAAAATGCAAAGAAGTTAAAGGAGACCGTAGCAGAAATCGGACTGCCTCACATTGTATTGGAAACTGACTGTCCCTATATGGCACCGGAACCGCATCGTGGCACCCGGAACGATTCAAGAAATCTTATTTATGTAGTAAAAACCATTGCCGAACTGACCGGAACAACACCGGAAGAAGTGGAAGCAGTTACCTGGGAAAATGCAAAAAAATTATTTCAAAAAGTGAGGTGACCTTCCTGTCAGAAGGGAATCAGATTTTATAAATATTTTACTTGTATTATAAATATGTATTTGTTACAATCAACACAAAGCATATATTCTGATTTTCGAGTGGCAAAAGCCAATCTAAATTTCTAGTATCAATTCAATGAATTCTATGCTTTTAAATTCTTATTACAATTTACGAACGCATAGTGCATTGAATAAGCGGAATTTCAGAATCGGAACAGGATATGTAATCCTGCTTTTCCTTGCATTATGGGAAAAGGAGGAAACATGAAAACTTTAGAAGAACTGAATCTGGTGGATGACTTTCTGGTAAACAGCCTGACCAGCCACAAAATTTATGGGGAACAGTCGGCGAGGTATATTTTGGAGTGTATTCTGCACCGGCAGATAGGAAAGCTTACGGTAGTGCCACAGCGTTTCTTCTGCGGAGAAAATATAGAAACCCACGGCATTCGGCTGGATGTATATCTGGATGAAGAGAACGGAGAAATCTTTGATATAGAACCGGACCAGAATGATGGGAAAGAAGAAATTGTATCATTGCCACGAAGAGTCCGGTTTTACCATGCGAAGATTGATGCAAGCAATCTGAATGCAGGTGATACATATGGGAGTCTTCGGAATGTCATCGTAATTTTTATTACAACTTATGACCACTTTGGACTGAATCGTATGGTGTATACCATTAAGAACTGTTGTGTAGAAGTGCCGGAGTTAAAGTATGAGGATGGCGCACAGACCATATTCCTGTATACAAGAGGAAGGGAAGGAAACCCGCCGGAGGAATTAAAACAGCTACTACATTACATGGAGCATTCATCTATAGAGAATGCTTCCACCGAGAGTCTGAAAAAGTTACACCGGATGGTAACAGCAGTCAAGCGGGATGGAGAGGTAGGTCTTGCATATATGAAGAGTTTTGAGAGAGAAGAGAGGATTCGAAGACAGGGCGAAGAAGAAGGAAGAAAAGCCGGACTGGAAGAAGGTAAGAAAGAAGGCTTGCAGGAGGGAAAACGAGAAGGTCTGGAAGAAGGCATTATAAAACTCAGCCGTAAACTTGGAAAAGAAGATACGGAAATTCTGTCATTATTGCAGGAAGAACTGCAGATAGATGAAGAGCAGGCGAAACTTATACTGGAAAAATATCAGCAATAAGTAAATAAAAAGGGGCAGCACTCCTACTGGAGTAGCTGCCTGATTAATTCTAAGTGTAAGTGGATAGCCGTTTTATAAGCATCCATATCCCGGTTCTTAAGGGATAATAAAATTTGTTCATGCTCCTGCTGTGCAGTAATTCTTCCATAAGAGGTATTTCCTTCACCATAATAAATGGATTTACTGATCAGGTTATTCAGTGTCATATAGAAGACACGAAGCGGAAGTGTTCAGGGCAGATTCAACCATATCTACAAGATCCGTTTCATTTGGAAGCGTAACATAATTGCCTTTTCCGATTACATTCGTAACCAGTTTTTTCTCGGTAAGAATCTTGATGGCTTCCCGGATGACATTACGGCTGACTCCATATTGTGTTGCAAGAACACGCTCGGAAGGCAGACAGTCACCATCTTTATATTCTTTATGTAAAATTAATTATTCGATATCGTCCGCAATGGACTAGTATAATAATGTTCCCATAGCATTTTCCCCTGTTCTGTCAATTTGCTGATATTCTCATCCTAAACGTTGTCAAAATAAAATGCAAGGCTTTTATTTACACAGGCAGCTATAATGATAATGCCTGAATGGAAGCCTCTAAAATAGAAAGTCCCTCATCAATTTCTTCCTTTTTGACCTCTAATGGAGTAGCAAACCGCATACCATTTCCATTTACACCGCAGTTTAAGGTGAGCATATGGCGTTCTAAGCAGCCCTTCTTTACTTTTGCCCAGATGTCTGGTGCCGGGGAGCCATCCTCATGGGAAAATTCAATGGCAACCATAAGACCGATACCACGGACATCGGAGATGCAAGGATACTTTTCTTTTAAAGCAAATAATTTTTCTTTTAAGTAAGCCCCCATTTTATTGACGTTTTCAATCAGGGTGCCATCTTCAAATTCCTTTAAGACAGCGCATCCTGCAGCGGCAGCGCAAGGATTTCCACCAAAAGTAGTTCCATGGGTATCAAACGGCCATTTATCCATAATTTCCGGGGTGGAAATCACGGCACTCATTGGAAGACCACCAGCAATCGCGTTACCAACTGTCATAATGTCAGGAACAACGTCAAAGTTCTGGCTTGCCCACATTTTTCCGGTACGTCCGTAGCCACACTGGATTTCGTCGAAAATCAGGAGAATTCCATGTTTGTCACAAATTTCGCGGACACTCTGTACGAATTTTTTGGAAGGAACGACATAGCAGCCTTCGCCCATAACCGGTTCCATATAAATGCAGGCAACATCTTCCGGATAGACAACATATTTCAATAATTTATTCAGCTCAAACAGTGCATAATCGGTACGCTCTTCTTCTGTTATACCGGCAGGACACAGATCTTTTCCAGGATATGGCGCAAAGTAGACATTATCCAGTTTATGGTTTCATCTGCATGTACTCTTCTGCCGGGTAACGTCTGCAGGATAGAGACTGCCAGGTAAAGTTTACCAGAAAACAATAGAAACATTTATTTACCGGATGCCAGTTCCACCGTGTCTTTCCAGAAGCGTTTTGGAATATTCTGACTTTGCAGCTTCGGATTCTTTCTTGCTTCAATGGCAATACTGTCAAAAAAACCGCACCAGAGCTTCTGGTAGTCCTTCTCGGCAGGGGAAAGCCGTGTGATAACTTCCTGATTTAAATTGGATGCATCCGTAAGGAAGTATCCACTGCCGGCTTTGCGAATGGCAGCAATCTGGTGTGTTGCGTCATAAATCATAAAATGTTCCTGTGGAAGGCGGTCAGTAAAATGTTCTGCCAGAACGGAAATCACCTGATTCTTAGGGTGAATGGTAGAAAACAGGACTCCGTTTTCCAGTTCCTGAAAACGTAAAAAACCAAGTAGATGGTGGGCTTCATTTCCAGTGGAACGGCTCAGCTCAAAGACTCTTGCAATATAAGGATTGCCAAGAGACTGTAAAATCCGATGACCATCCGGTAAAGAAAATCCATATAAGAGTGTACGGTAAATGCAGTCGGCTTTGTCCGGCTGCTCATTCTTTTTCTTATCATCATGGGCAAGAACCGCCTGAAGAATATCCTGATAGACCTCCATGCCAAGACGGGCAATGATGGTGCGTCCGACCTTTTCGCTCTTTTCGGAATCCGGTGCTACCGTAATATATTCAGAAAAGAGTTCGTAAGTTATCGTATCATTGATACAAAGCTTTATATTTTTGTGCCCGTACCTGCTGGCCCAGGCATCATAGATGCCGGTAAAGATGCCATCGATGGAATCTTCACATAGAAATATATGCATGAGAAAAAGTCCTTTCCTGTTTACTGAAAAATCATGGTTATAGCAGTTTATCCGACGCATAAATCGTTTGTGGTCAGTTTAAAATCACTTAAAGCATCTTCATCAAAGAAGGAAATCTGCTTATAACTGGAATCCCGTATTTCCTTCGGAATCTGAGTTTTATCCTGCATCAGACAGCTGCAGATGTAATCTTCATTTTGTGGAATGGAATACATCATACGACCGGAGCAGGTAATAAAGTAGGCCGCCCGTTTTAAGACAACACCGATTTTCCTTAAATCGGAAAAATCAATGCGGCTGTGACGGCGGGCTTTTACAATACGGTTGGCAGATTTCACACCAATGCCCGGAACACGTAGTAAGGTGTTGTAATCTGCCCGGTTAATCTCTACCGGAAAGGCTTCTAAGTGGCGGAGTGCCCAGTCGCATTTCGGGTCTAAGAAGATATTAAAATCCGGACGCTCTTCGCTTAATAGTTCTCCGGCAGAAAAACCATAGAAGCGAAGCAGCCAGTCTGCCTGATACAGGCGGTGTTCCCGCAGAAGGGGCGGACCACCGGGAAGGGTTGGCAGATTGGAATTGTGATTTACATTGACAAAGGCAGAGTAGAAGACTCGTTTCAACTGGAAATTCTGGTACAAGCCTTCTGCAACCTTCATAATCTGATAATCGTTTTCCGGGGTGGCACCGATAATCATCTGGGTGCTCTGGCCTGCCGGTACAAATTTCGGGGTCTTACGGTAAACCATCAGCTCATTCTGATTTTCCGTAATGCCATTCTGAATCAGACGCATGGGCTTTAAGATGGTTTTGCGGGACTTATTTGGTGCAAGAGCCTTCAGTCCGTCTGCGGTCGGAAGCTCCAGATTAACGCTCATGCGGTCGGCAAGAAAGCCTGCTTTTTCAATAAGAACCGGGTCGGCACCGGGAATGGCTTTTACATGAATATATCCGTTGAAATGATGGTGGACACGGAGCTGGTAAAGTGTCTGATAAATCAGCTCCATGGTATAATTCGGGCTGATGAGAATACCGGAGCTTAGGAAAAGACCTTCGATATAATTTCTGCGGTAAAATTCCATGGTAAGGGTACAGACTTCGTCCGGTGTAAAGGAAGCCCTTGGCACATCATTGTTGCAGTTATTCTGGCAGTAGGCACAGCGGAAAATGCATTCATTGGTAAAAAGAATCTTAAGCAGGGAAATACAGCGTCCATCGGCAGAGAAGGTATGGCAGATTCCGGGAGCAATGGAATTACCCATGCCATGGCCGTTTCCCTTGCGGTCTACACCGCTGGAGGTACAGGCAACATCATATTTGGCGGCATCCGAAAGGATGGTCAGTTTTTCCAATAAAGACATGTTTTCTGTTATATTCAAAGCAATCACCTTTTCTTTTTCTATCAAATATATAGAAGCACTTGCAAAGGAAGTAGTGGTGGAAGCCTGTCCTGTTTTAATGATTTATCAGATAAGAGCAGCCTTGTTCATCAAACGTCAGATGCCGCATAATGCCTGCAAAGGGCACTAGGAATTTCTTTGTAGTATGTAGTTTTATCCGGCAACCGGCACAAATTCACATCCCTGTTCATATGTGCCTCGCTGGTACATCCTTGTACCAGCGTTGCCTGCTTTCAGATGAAATTCCAAGTGCCCCTAGCAGCCCTTATCAGGCATCTGTCCTTCGATGAACAGTGCCGCTTTTCCATAAGAAAAAGACAAGACAGGCTTCCAGCCATCCATCTTCCATTGTAAGTTTTATGAAAATCCCCAATAATAGTTGCGTAGAACTATTTTCCTCTGTTATCATAAAAAGGACTGGACAAATCAGAACATTTGTTCTAAAATGATTGTAACACAGAAATATGCAGTTGGCAACAAAAATCGAACGTTTATTCGAAAAAAAGGAAAGAGCGGTTAAATAAAGGAGCAGGCATGGCGGAATTAGGAAATCCACAGAATACAATAGAGGTACTGCAGAAGTACCGGTTTAATTTTCAGAAGAAATTCGGACAGAATTTTTTGATAGATACTCATGTGCTGGATAAGATTATCGATGCATCCGGAGTGACGGAGGATGATTTTGTATTGGAGATTGGTCCGGGAATCGGAACCATGACACAGTATCTTTGCGAGAGGGCAAGAGAAGTGGTTGCGGTGGAGATAGATAAGAATCTGATTCCGATTTTGTCGGACACACTGAAGAATTATTCCAATGTAACAGTAATCAATGAAGATATTTTAAAGCTTGATATCTGTAAGCTGGCAGAAGAGAAGAACCAGGGAAAGCCAATCAAGGTAGTGGCGAATCTGCCTTATTATATTACCACACCGATTATTATGGGACTGTTTGAAAGCCATGTGCCAATTGACAGCATTACGATTATGGTGCAGAAGGAAGTGGCAGAACGTATGCAGGAGGGACCGGGAAGCAAGGAATATGGAGCACTTTCACTTGCAGTACAGTATTATGCGAAGCCGGAAATCGTGGCAAATGTACCACCGAACTGTTTTATGCCAAGGCCGAATGTAGGCAGTGCGGTCATCCGTCTGACCCGGCATGAGAAGCCGCCGGTAGAAGTGGAAGATGAGAAACTGATGTTCCGCATTATCCGGGCATCCTTTAACCAGCGCAGAAAGACACTGGCAAACGGACTGAATAATTCCCCGGAGATTCATTTGCCGAAAGAGGTAATACAGGAAAGTATCGTAAGCCTTGGAGTTCCGGAGAACATTCGTGGAGAGGCACTGTCCTTAGAGCAGTTTGCGGAACTTTCCAATGAGATAGGACAGCGTATGAAACAGTAATATTTTACTGGTATACATCCATTTCTGTTACATATATATGTAGAACAGGAGTGGACAGGATATGAAAGAAAAAATAAAAATGATACTGTGTCTGTGCCTGATTATTGCAGGATTACCGATACTTATGACCCTGGTGTTCCAGGGAGATGAGATATTATTGGATACAGACAGCAATGAAATACAACATAAGAGCAGTCATCCCGATGAAGAAGAGAAGATGGCTGCTCTTGTGTCTATTCTGGCACGGGATATCCCGGTTACCTATGAAGAAGAAGCGATTCGTGCGCAGGCAGTTATTGTGCGGACCAATTATGAATATGCCATGTCGCAGGGAAAAGCACCGGAGACGGGACTGAGTATTGCAGAGCAGACAAAACTATTTGGAAATGAAAATTATAATCGATATTATCAGAAATTAGAAAATTGCCTGATAGATACCGAGGGGGAAGTCTTAACATATCAGGGGCAGGAAGTCGAAGCTCCCTATTTTGCTGTTAGTGCAGAGAAAACGAGAGGGACAGAGCTTCCTTATCTCAAAAGTGTGGAATCCATATGGGACATTACATCAGAGGATTTTCTTAAGGTGGAATTCTATGATGCAGGAGAACTGGTGGATACCTGCAATCAGGCATTTCCGGAAGCAGGACTTACAGCGGAGGACTGGGTGAATACGCTGGTGGTGACAGAACGGGAAGAAAGCGGATATGTAAAAACCATACAGGTTGGGAACAGTAGTGTCAGCGGGGAGGAATTCCGCAAGGCATTTTCCCTGAATTCCGCCTGTTTTTATATCAGGGAAATCGATGGCAGGGTACGTATTGTGACCAAAGGGTTAGGACACGGTTATGGACTTAGCATATATGGAGCAAATGAGATGGCAAAAGAGGGAAAAACTTATCAGGAGATTTTAAGCTATTATTATTCCGGAATTGAAATTACAAAAAAAGAATGAAATATAAAGAAGAATAAACTATAAAGAAGAATAAAATACGAAAAAACTGTCCATACTTATAAAAAATAAGATATGGATGGTGAGAAAATGAAAGGAAGAAGATCATGGATGATTGCCCTGGCTGTCATGGTACTGGCAGCAGGAGCAATGACAGCAGTATATAATTATTCCCAGAAGGAAGAGGAAAAGCAGCAGGAAAATGTTGCAGATAAGGATGCAGGAAAAGACAAAGGCAATAAGAAAGAAGATGGAGCTTCGGATGATTTTGTGGCAACGCTTCCAAAGGCAGAGGAAGAAACCTCGGAGAAACTGGCAGAAGCAGACAGCATCATAAAACCTTCTGATAACGCAGTTGCTTCAAAGGATTCGGATGGACAGGCACAGTCCGACAGCGGGCAGACAGAAGAAGAAAATGTGGCAAATGCAGCGGCTGAGGCAGAAAATGAGCCAGAGACAAAGGCGGCAGCAGCCACCACAAAAACACTGCATTTTGCGGAAGAGGATGGGTTAAACTGGCCATTACAGGGCAATGTAGTCTTAAATTACAGCATGGATCAGACCGTGTATTTTGCGACTCTGGATCAGTACAAATATAATCCGGCAGTGATTATTGCCGGAGAAGTAAATGACAGGGTATCCGCAGCCGCAGAAGGAAAGATAACTGATATTTCCAACAGTGCGGTCACAGGATGTACCGTGACTATGGATTTAGGAGATGGTTATAGTGCTATTTACGGGCAGCTTAAGGAAGTGCCGTATGAAGTGGGCGACATTGTCAGCAAAGGAAAACTGGTAGGTTATATTGCGGAACCGACGAAATATTATTCCGTGGAAGGAAGTAATCTTTATTTTGCCTTGCAGAAAGATGGCGAACCGGTAGACCCGGTAAGCTTCTTTGAGTAAAAGAGCCATACTTGAAAAAAGAGCCGCATACCTATATAATAAAAGACATTAAAAAATACGAAAAAGGGTGCGCAAAAAGATGGATTTTAATGCTTACAGCAGCGAAGTATTGGAATGGTTAGAGGGTGTCCGGAAGAATCGGGGAACAGATGCCGAGAAAACATTGATGCTATGTAAAAATATAAGAGATTATGCCAGAGAGCAGGATGATGAGAAACTGTTAGGCTATGCCTATTATTACAGTGGCGAGACATATTATCTTCTGAATGATGTGGATAAACTATTTCGCAATCTTTCCTGTTCCCTGCCATACCTGGAGCATTCCAGACAGCATGGTTTATTAGCAAGAGCCTATAATATTCTTGCCATTACGTCCATGAATCGTGGAAATGCTCCTTTTGCCATGGATTATTATCTGAACGCCAGAATGTATTGTGAAAAATATAAATTATATGATATTGGTATTATTATCAATATTAATATTGGTATGCTTTACAATAATTTTAGGGAATACCGGCAGGCAGAAAAATATTTAGGGCAGGCATATGATTTATTGCAGAAGAATAAGGAAATACCGGAATATTACAGTTATCTTCTGAATATCTATATAGGACTGGGAAACAGCTGCTTTTATCAGGAAGAGTATATGCAGGCACAGGAATATGCACTGCGGGCAAAAGAGGTGTGCAGTGGACATCTGGAAGAGTTAGAGCAGATAGCCTTTGCCTGCTTTGAAGCAAGACTCTGTAATGCCATGGGAAAGAAAGAAGAATGTGACCGGAATATAGCAATTGTGCAGAAGGTATCAGATACCAGAATACCGATTCTAGATATTTTTGATGATCTTTATGCTTATAGTGAGATGCTGTTAGATACCAGAAAGGAAGAGGAATTCTGGAAATTAGTAGAGCTTTTAGAGAAGATGGCAAGGGAAGCTAAGATTATTTATATGCAGAAGCGGATTCTGACTTTAAAAATCCGTTATTATAAGAGGCAGGAAAAGAATCGTGAATATCTGCAGGCATGTGGTTTGTTTTTTGAATTGTCCGAGATACTGGAAAAAGAAAATAAATATATCATGACCTGCATCTTAGATATGCGTTATACATTGGAAGAGACGAACCACAGCAGAAAGAAGATGGAAAAAGAAAACAGGATTCTCTTAGAGCAGTCCCAGACCGATGCACTGACCGGAATCCCGAACCGCTATCGGTTAGAACAGCATGCGCAGAAGGTATTCGAACATGCCATAGCAGAGAAAATTCCAGTGGCAGTGGAAATACTGGATATCGATTATTTTAAACAATATAATGATAACTATGGACATCAGAAGGGTGATTTATGTATCTGCCGTGTAGCAAAGGAAATTCAGAAGTTAGCGGAAAAGGATGATATTTTCTGTGCACGGTATGGCGGGGATGAATTCATTTTAATTTATGAGGGATATCCAAGGGAAGCTGTAGTCATTCTTACAGAAAAATTAAAGCGCAGCATCCGTGACCTAGATATGGAGCATGCTTTTTCAGCGGCACAGCACTATGTATCCATTTCCCAGGGAATCTGTTATGATATACCGGATGAGGACAGAACGATGAAGAACTTTTTACAGAAAGCCGATGATTTACTCTATCAGGTAAAAGAAGAAAACCGGGGAGGAATCTGTATTGGAAGCTGCCGGTAAGTGGAACATACATAAGAAAACTGCATAAGATAAAATGTAACGGCCAAAAATCCGCAATCGATACTTTTTTACCAGTTTATGGAATATGAGTAAGATACTTTTTTGGTCGATTGCTTTATATAGAGATAAGACTGGGCGGTGCCCGGTCTACATAGGAAGGATTACATGAAAGAGAAACATAATTACACTTATATGGTGCTCTGCCGGGATGGGAGCCTCTATACCGGCTGGACGACTGATATCGACAAGCGGATTGAAGCACATAACAGTGGAAAAGGAGCAAAGTATACCAGAAACCGGGGACCGGTGGAGCTGCGGTATTTAGAGGAATCCGGGACGAAGGAGGAGGCCATGCAGAAGGAAGCAGCCTATAAAAAGCTGACCAGAAAGCAGAAGGATGCGCTGATTTTGTCGAAGAAAAATCTGTTGCAGTAAATTGACAAGCAAAAAACAGTCTGTTATGATTAGCCGCGGTGGCTTTTTATAAAGTTACTGGAGAACAGGTTACTGACAGATGGGAAAAAGTTCCCGCAACAGGAAGGAAAAGAATGAATACAATCAGATTTGATGAATTAGATTTAAATCCGCAGATTTTAAGAGGAATTGCGGATATGGGATTTGAAGAGGCAACACCGATTCAGAGTCAGGCAATCCCGGTGGTTTTATCAGGTGTGGACGTTATCGGACAGGCTCAGACCGGAACCGGCAAGACAGCAGCTTTTGGAATTCCGATTTTACAGAAAGTAGACCCGTCTTTACGGAAAACCCAGGTTTTGATTTTATCTCCCACCAGAGAGCTTGCCATTCAGGTGGCAGACGAAATCCGTAAGCTGGCAAAATATATGCACGGTGTAAAAGTGCTGCCAGTGTATGGTGGACAGGACATTTCCCGCCAGATTAAAGCCCTAAAGGGTGGCGTACAGATTATTATCGGAACACCGGGACGATTGCTGGACCATCTTCGCAGAAAAACCATCCGCCCGGATTTTGTCCATACCATCGTCTTAGATGAAGCGGATGAAATGTTAAATATGGGATTCCGTGAGGACATAGAAACTGTATTAGAATATATTCCGGGAGAGCATCAGACCGTACTGTTTTCTGCAACCATGCCAAAGCCGATTCTTGACATTACGAGAAAATACCAGCATGATGCAGTCAATATCAAGGTTGTAAAAAAGGAACTCACCGTGGCCAACATTGACCAGTACTACTATGATGTAAAGCGCAAGGATAAAGTGGATGTCCTTACGAGACTTTTGGATTATTATAATCCGAAGCTTTCATTGGTATTCTGTAATACCAAGAAAATGGTCGATGAGCTGGCAACGGAATTATCCGGCAGAGGCTATAGTGCAGAGGGACTTCATGGAGATATGAAGCAGTCCCAGAGAGACCGGGTCATGAATAATTTCCGGAAAGGAAAGACGGATATTCTTATTGCAACGGATGTGGCAGCAAGAGGAATTGACGTAGATGATGTAGAAGCGGTATTTAATTATGACCTGCCGCAGGATGATGAATATTATGTACATCGAATCGGAAGAACCGGACGTGCAGGCCGTTGTGGTAAGGCATTTTCTTTTGTAAAAGGCAAGGAAGTCTATAAATTAAAAGATATCCAGCGTTACTGCAAGACAAAGATTTTAGCACAGCCGATTCCATCCACTGATGATGTGGCACAGATAAAGGCTGAAAATATCATGGAACAGATTGGAACTATCATTGAGGAAGAGAATCTTTCTGATATGATAGAGCTGATTGAGAAGCAGGTAAATGAAGCTGATTATACTGCCATGGATATTGCAGCAGCTTTCCTCTATCAGGCAATGGGTGCAGGGGAGAGTTCTTCTGAAAAAGAAGAATACGACTTTGCCAATACCGGTGCAGAAGAGGGAATGGTAAGACTGTTTATCAACATTGGAAAGAAAGATAAGATTAAGCCGGGAGATATTCTTGGCGCCATCGCCGGAGAGTCCGGTATGCCGGGCAGACTGGTGGGAGCCATTGATATGTTTGATAAATATACCTTTGTGGAAGTGCCAAGAGAATATGGAAAAGAAGTCTTAAATGCCATGAAGCATGCGAAGATAAAGGGGAAAGCCGTCAATATGGAACCGGCAAACCAGAAATAAACAAAAAAAGAGGGACACGATTTACGTGTCCCTCGCAGTTTTTATACTCGTGAAAACATTTTCTTAAGAAGGGGGTTCAAAGGCTGTATATGGGAAGGGTTCAGACCGTTGATGTCAATGGTATAAGAGCCGTTAATCTGTCGTCCCAGACCAAATCCTAAGAGAACCGTCTTGTCAATCTGATACATATCCCCGTAGTTATACTGATTATAAATATCGTCAAGGGAAAACAGTTCATAGGTCGCACCGTTATTTTCCGGCATGGAAAATACCACAGTTTTCACACCGGTCTGTGGATTTACATAAATATCAACAACCTTGAACAGCCGCAGGGATGCAGATACCGCATCGGCTTTCTGGCGTTTCTCCTTTGGAATAAAGAGGTAGCGGAACAGGATAATGCCGCCGAAGATACCAAAGATAGCCAGGAAGAACATTTGAAATTTATGCATAATAGTACCCATTACGATACCATCAAGACCAAAGAGCAGAAGTCCGCTTCCAATCATGACGCCCTGCACCTGGTCATTTTCCAGATTCATCGGAATCAGAAGCAGAACAAATCCCAGCAGAAGAAATGCTGTAAAAAGCCAGACATCGCCTTTGTCACTGAGAGGAATATAGACTTCGTCAACCAGTCATATTTGACAAGCACATAATTATCAGGGTCACTGTTATTGTAGAAAATCGGAATCTTTTCGCCTTCCATCGGAACATCCTCTTCCGTAAAGACCTCATCGGTAACCGGAGTATAAACCGTTCCGTTCACGTTATAGGTTAAAAAAGCCGAGTAGTGGTAATAAACATTATCATTGCTGTCCTCATGTTTGTATTCCTTCAGAGAGAGAACCTGTGCAGACCAGGTGGTGTAGTTCTTATACTTTGCCCCATAAGTAAAACGATGAACCACTCCAAGATACAGGGCTCCTGCAGTTAAGACCGCCATAACGGCAGCAATAATGTAGATGGTACTTTTTTTCACATATCTTTTTACAATCATAAACCTTCTCCTTCGTATATTATTGATTTACAAAATTTTTAATTTTATCCCGTTTATCGATACCTAACTTTTCCAGAATTCCTGATACATAATGCTTAACTGTGTTTATTGAAAATCCTAAATATTCTGCAATTTCCTGATTGGTCCAGTTCCGGCATGCCAGCATTGCAATGGAAAACTCCAATGGAGACAGGAGATCCGTCACTGTTTTTTGCATCTTAGGATTGTGGATTTTCATCCAGCCACGATGAAATGAGATTATCCTGCCTGCCAACTGCTTATAAATCTCTGGTTCTTTTTTTCGGACACAGACCTCCAATAATCCCTGTAACAGCCCATGATACTCAATAAATGTCTCCCAAAATCTATCCGGTCTGGCCATTTCCCATGCAGAATTTACTGAGTGTATGGCTTCTTTTTGTTCTTTCAGATTAATCTGACACATTGCCTGCACACAGTTCAGATATATTATGGGTATGGGATATGTCGTATCTGCCATCAAAAAAGCTCCCTGGACAAGGCCCTTTGCCCGGGCATATTCCTGCCTTAAATAAGTTTCATGTGCCAGAAGGCTGATTGCAAACAATCTCTGTCCGGTCGGAAGATATGGGATATACTGCAGAAACGGCGGTACCTTTTTTTCTGGCGTAATATGAAGAAAAATATTAGTTACATAATAGGCAAACAGACAGGACGCCTTTTGCTCCATCGTTGCATTTTCCTGTACCACCTGAACCATGCATCGCTGTATATTCTCTCTGGCCTGTTGTGCCGCTTTGGAATCTCCAATTGTCAGATTGGCAAAGGTATAGAGCATATCTGCAGATAAACGAAGCATGATATCTTCTTGTGACAAATATGGTTTCACAGTCTCTGCACACAGTTCTGCATTGGCAGAAAAGTAATAATATTCTGCTAATGCAATCTGTGCTGATTCTTTATCTTCCATTTCTTTAATTACTTTTTCAGCGTTTCCTGGCTCAAATGTGCTTCCGGTTAAAGGAAGTACGGCTCTGTCCGATAATATCATCGTATCCCCGTTCCTTTCAATGAAAAATTTTCCTATCCCAATTTTTGATTGCTTTAATGATTCCAGATATATTTAAGTATATCACAAGTGGGGCATATAGCACATCTTTTCTTCCTGACACCGCAATCATGAACACTACAATCCCGGTACTCCTTTTTTGATAACATGACCATCATTTTCTGGTAATACAATGGTTCTATATTGGAGCATTTTTGACGGAATGAAAGATGCTCTCTATATAACGTTTCCTGTAAAATGATACAGTTTGTTACATAGAGAGCATTTTTATGGGGTAATATTTATTTACAAATGTTTCTTTTTACGATAATAAACGGTACCAGCAATAATAATTTCTGAAACAATCAGCCATGCCGCCCATACCAAAGGATTATTATAATCCCCTGTTTTCGGAGACTTATCCGTAGTCTGCTTTGTATTAGTTTGAGTTGCAGGCTGGGTATTTGAGGCTGTAGCCGTTTCCTGATTTTTATTGTCTGGATTCTGGTTTACGCTTGCCTGGATGGTAAACGTAGTACTTGCAGAACCATCTGTCCACAACATTTCCAGGTTATGTGTTCCGGCAGTCAGTGTATTCAGGTAAGAGGACTTCAAAGTAACAATGGTTGAACCGGACTTCACATCATAATTATCTTTTCCAATCTGAACACCATCTACTTTGATTCCGGCAAATTTAGAGAACTCTGCATCCACCCGGATGGTAAGGCTGTTGCCACTCTGCAGGACATAGCTGCTTTCAGTTCCTTCTATAATTTTATAAGAAGTTTTGGTTTCTTCAGTTCCGGTTTTTACCGGCGGGATTTCGACTGCAGTTTTAGCATAATTACAAACTGTACACTGCTCATGCTTAGAACCTTTTTCCGTAGACGTAGCTTCCTTGTCGATTACCCAGGTAAAGCTATGTCCGGATTGATTTATTTTTTCACCACATTCACAGGTATTCCAATGATTATCCGCATCGGAATGCCATCCGGTACGGTCTGCTGTATGCTCTGCTGATTTTGCGATTACAACATCCAAAGAAGTAATCATATTTGCTCCACTTGCATCACTGAAATAACCACCGCAATTTGCACAGACCCAATATTGTATATTTCCCTCTGTCAGATGAGTTGCTTCTTTTCTGTCAACCTTAGACAGTGTATGTCCGCCAAGATAACTGCCGCAGATATTTGAGAGCAGGGAGGTTGTGTCTGCTGCCTTAATCTGATTGGAACCAGGTGTTCCACTATCCGCACCTACAGCATTGAGTGAAGGGTTCTTCTTTTTATCAAAAGCGCAGCCAGCAGTGGTGCCATTATTATCATATCCAATGAATCCACCCGGTGCAATTGTTGGATGAGAACCTGTTACAGTACCTGCAGCATTACAGTTCTGAATATTTCCTTCGGTATTTGTACCGGAAAAGCCACCGGTTTTCGGCTCCCAGCCTGCCACCGTACTCTTTACATTACCATAGGAAACACTGTTACGAATCTTTCCTTTTTCCAGATATCCGACAAAACCACCGGTATTCCAGTTATTTGCCTCAACATTGCCATAAGATGCACAATGCTCTATTTCCACACTGGCGTCGGACTCAAATACACATCCGGCAAACCTGCCGGTTGACCATCCTCCGGATACGCTGCCTTTGGCGGTACAGTTTTTGTAGGAGCCCTGGAAAACATTTCCGATGAATCCACCACTGATACACCTTCCTGTCACAGTAACATCCGCGGAACAATCCGAAACATGGGCACGGCTTGCATCACCAATCAGCCTCCGGCATACATCTTGGAGTCTACCTGTCCGGTTCCCTGACAGTTTTCTACTCCAACAAAGGTAGCTCTGGAACCACCCATCGTTGTAAGCGAACCTACCAGCACTCCGGCACCGTAAATATCCGGACTGGCACTTGCATCCGTGGAATTTCCGGCATAGATGGTAGCATTTTCAATACAGAAATTTTTCAGTACTGTTTCATCAGATACAGCTACTACGACACCAAACAAGCCGGCACAGACGTTATTTCCCCGTTCATCCACATATAAGCCTGTAATGACCTGATTATTTCCATCGAAATATCCTGAAAAAGCTTTGGAACTTGCATTTCCATAACCGATAGGAATCCATCTCTTTCCGCTCAAATCAATTGGAGCGGTCAACTTAAAATATTCCCCCGAATGTGTTTGCTCAGGTACTCCAGAATTTACTTCTGATGCCAGCTTTGCAAGCTGTCCTGCCGTAGCAATCTGATATGGATCATCCTTTGTACCGCTGCCGCCAGCAAAGTCAGATGCTGTAAAATCTGTCCATTTTTCTGTTGTAACATCTGCCCGGGAAGTTATCGGTGTCAGTGTAAACAACATACAGACTACCAAAACCAAACCTAGTAACTTTTTTCTTTTTCCCATAATTCGTCCTTTCCTTTTAATGATTTTTAGTAAGATTCAAACCGACAAAATCAAGGTTTACGATTTTATTTTACCAATTTCATTTTTCTTTGGACATGCCCGTTTTGACAGAAAAAAGTGCCTGTTTTATTGTATTTAATCTATAATTCCGGAAATCGGAAATAATTCTTCCGGGGTACCAAAGTGGGCACCCAGAGGGTTCATATATTTTGTCCACTGAAGTTTCGTCTCGTCAATGTACATATTTTCCTCATCACCAATGCCATAGTTTGGAATGCCGTTATTAGTGCCCTCTAAGAAGTCTTTAAAAGCATCTACATCAAGATCACCGTTCAGATAATCCATCCAGAAATTGTCATGGGCTGCAAATAAAAGCTTGTCCATTCGTGGAGAAGCCCAGCCTAAGAAATCACAGGCAGCCTCATACTGGGAATCATCTTCAAATTCAATTTTCCATTCGTAAGTATCAGACCCATTTTTGATGCAGCGGATACCTTTTTCATCCATGGCAACCATATAAAATACATCTTCCGCATCTTCATCAGATTCATTTGTGGCATCTGTCGGAAACGTAACCTTAAGGGTATCGGATAAAAGCATATCGATAAGAGGCTGGGCTGGTGTATCATTTACAATGCTTTTCTTTGCTGTCTCTGCCATTTCCTTATCCTTAACTTCTTCTTCCTCTTCAATAGCTTCCTGTAAAGCTTCTTCCGCTTTATCAAAGGAGTCTAACAGCTTGTCCCATTCCTTCATGCTGAAAGACTGACCACCGATTTGAAAGCTCTCTTCGGTTTCACCATTTTTCATTTTGTTATAAATATTTTCTTTCCATTTTGCAATTTCTTCAGCCGGATTTACCGTAGCTGCAGAATCCTCATCCTCATTCATTTCAGAAAGCTTTTCCTGCACAAGCTGTTGAAAATGAGTCAGCCATTCGTTATCCTCAGTATTGTTATCCGGGTCAGTGGACAGAAAACCGAGGTAGTCCATTGGGGAGTTGTTGTTCCATATTGAGTTAATTGCCATAAGAGCTCCTTTCAGAAGTTGTTGTCTGGTGATTGCAAAAGAATATTTGTAACTTGTAAAGATTTCAGGGATTCAAAGTGCATTCTGGGTTTATCTGGCGTAAAATGCCAGCAGTTCTTAGGTACATGTTTTTCTTGCTGTCAGGCTGTCTTTCCGTTGCTTTGACACAATCGCAGTACTGTCCGTCGGGTACGGATGCGGATAAAGCCTGCAAGGGGCACTAAGAATTTCGGCAGGATAATCTTTTGTCTGGCAATCGGCGCAAATTCACATCCGTGTTCATATGCGCCTCGCCGGCACTTCCCTGTGCCGGCGTTGCCTGTTGCCAGACGAAATTCCAAGTGCCCCTAACAGCCTTTAAGATGCATCCGCACTTCGACGAACAGTCCTGTGATTTGTCAAACATTGGAAAGACCGGCTTAATAAACAAAAGAAAAACATGTATCTTAGAGCTGCGGTATTTTATGTCAAAACCCAGATACACTTTGAATATCCTGATAAATTTACAATCCATACATTTTTGCAATCATCAGAAAAAAATAAAGACACTTTATCTCAATCAATCCCTTGAAATAAAATGCCATCCATGTAATAACTTTATCGACCAATCGATTTAAATACATTAGAAGAAAATGTTGATTTCTTCAAAAAATACAGGTAGGATAGAAGAAAAGGAGTAGGAGGACGGGCAGTATGGGAAAAATCATTTTTCTGGATGTTGACGGAACCTTAGTGGATTATGAAAATCATTTGCCGGAATCAGCAGTTCTTGCGGTGCGGAAGGCAAGAGAAAACGGACACAGAGTGTATATCTGCACAGGAAGAAGTAAAGCAGAAGTCTATGAGAATATCTGGAAAATCGGACTGGATGGAATGATAGGCGGAAACGGAAGTTATGTGGAAGATCATGGACATGTGGTTATGCACCAGATGATTACGCCGGAGCAGTGCCGCCATATTGTGGACTGGTTAAAGGAGCGCGGACTGGAATTTTATCTGGAAAGTAATGCAGGACTGTTTGCAAGTGCCGGATTTGAAGAGGCTGGAGAACCTGTGATTCAGGAATATTCCAGGCGGAAAGGCAAAGAGGGCGCAGATAAAATAAAGGTACGGGATGCATTTCCGGAAATGATTTTTGATGGAGAGCTGTACCGGGATGATGTAAATAAAGTAAGCTTTATCTTAAATCAGTATCAGGATTATAAAGATGCCGTGACCGAATTTTCGGATTTGCAGGCTGGAACCTGGGGCGGAGCCGGCGAAATTGCATTATTTGGAGATTTGGGTGTAAAAAATATCACCAAGGGCAATGCCATTGCGCATCTGTTAGAATATCTTCATGCAGATGTGGCAGATACCATAGCTTTTGGGGATGCCAAAGTGGATATTCCTATGTTAGAATACTGTGGCTATGGTGTTGCCATGGGAAGCGGCGGAGACGAGATAAAGGCTATGGCAGATTATGTCACCGGGGATGTGGATCAGAATGGATTGTATGATGCATTTGAAAAATTGGGGCTGCTATGAAGAAAAATATTGGTATATTTTTAGTGATGTGTATCATGTTGACTGCGTGTAAAAATGATAAGTTTCCTTATGATGATGAACTGGATGATTCGGAAAAGAATGAAATAAGTACAGAGTATGACTCGTTAATTGACAGAAAAATTGCCAATACAAAAGATGAAAAAATAAATATCGGCTATGATGAAGCACTTTCTGAGTATGAAGGGTATCTTGATAATGTAAAATTATTTGAGGAAGACTATAAAAATCAGGATTACGATGGAGATGGAAAAACAGATCGTATTTTCCAGTATTTCAGAAATGATAATAAGAAAGTATATACGATTTGCTTTGGAAATGGTGACCACCTTGAACTGGGAGCATTTGATGATACATTTCTCGGTCTTGAAGTATGGGGAGCGGATATTACCGGAGACGGGAAAAATGAGATTGTCTTTTGTGGAGAGCATACAGGAAATACATGGATACAGAGTGGAAGTGAAATTGCAATCTGGAGAAAAGATGGCAGTGAGTACACAAGAATGAATCTGCCGGGAAAACAAACCGGAATACAATATTCTGCAGGATATGATATTTATATTGAAAAGACAGAACAGGAAGATATAATTTTAGTTACCTGTCCTGAATTGGGCTTGGAAGAGGAATATGTTCTACCTGAAAATCAAAGAGAAGAATTTGATAGTTGTTATAAAGACTTAAAAGTTGGAGAAAGGATATTGAGTTCTTCAAAAGCATGGAAAATAGCAGTGGATGGAGATGATATATTTTTATATGAAGCGTTTTTAGACAGACAGACTGCAGCAGTTAAGATAAAAATGCAATGGAAAGAAAATAAATTTGAAGTAATGAATACGGAAATTTTAGAAGAGTATTTATAATGCATAAACAATGGCTGAAATGCAATCGCACAGGGTTGTTTTCTCCTTGGTGTTTTTAATTGCCTGCATTAGGGAAGCAGCAAGCAGATAAAATAAGTAAAGAAAGTTTAGGAGGACAAAATGAGTAATAACGTAACAGAAAAGAAATGGTGGCAAAGTGCAGTAGTATATCAGATTTACCCAAAAAGTTTTCAGGACAGTAATGGAGATGGAGTCGGTGATTTAAGAGGAATTATGGAGCGGCTGGAGTACCTTGGAAAGCTTGGTATTGATGCAATCTGGTTATCACCGGTCTGCAAATCCCCGCAGGCGGACAATGGCTATGACATTTCTGATTATCAGGATATTGACCCGATGTTCGGCAGTGTGGAAGATATGGAGGCTTTAATTAAAGAAGCAAAGAAATACAACATCCGCATCATTATGGATCTGGTTTTAAATCATACCTCCAATAAACACAGATGGTTTGAGGAGGCAAAGAAGAGCAAGGACAACCCATATCATGATTACTATGTGTGGAGAGATGGGGAAGAAGGCGTAGAGCCAAACGATATGAAAGCCGTTTTTGGTGGAAGTGCATGGGAATGGGTACCGGAAATAAAGCAGTATTATTTCCATCAGTTTTTGCCGGAACAGCCGGATTTGAACTGGGAAAATCCGCAGGTGCGAAAAGAAATATATGACATGATTTTATGGTGGATGGAAGAAGGTGTTGGTGGCTTCCGTCTGGATGTAATCGACCAGATTGCAAAAGAGCCGGATAAGAAAATTACTATCAACGGCCCAAGACTTCATGAATATTTCCGTGAAATGAGCAAAGAAACTTTCCAGAAGGGAGATTTGATTACTGTAGGAGAAGCCTGGGGCGCAGACCCGGAGCGGGCAAAGCTTTACAGCAATCCGGATGGAAGTGAATTTTCCATGGTATTCCAGTTTGAACATATCGGGCTGGATCAGCAGGAAGGCAAGGATAAATGGGATCTGGCACCGTTGCCATTCTTAAAGTTGAAACAGATTATGAACCGCTGGCAGACAGAGCTTTATAACTGCGGCTGGAACAGCCTTTTCTGGGATAATCACGATTTGCCGCGTATCGTTTCCCGCTGGGGGAATGATAAGGAGTACCGGGTAGAATCTGCAAAAATGCTTGCAATTTTATTACATGGAATGCAGGGAACTCCGTACATTTTCGAGGGCGAAGAGCTGGGTATGACAAACGTCCACTACAATATTGAAGATTACCGGGATGTTGAAATCCAGAATGTATACAAGGAGCGTATCGCAGCAGGCTATGATAAGGAAGATGTTATGAATTCCATTTATGCCAAGGGACGCGATAATGCCAGAACACCAATGCAGTGGGATGATACGGAAAATGCCGGATTTACAACAGGCACACCTTGGATAAAAGTAAATGACAACTATAAAACCATCAATGCCAAGAGCCAGGTAGATGACCCGGATTCCATTTTCAACTGCTACCGGAAGTTGGTAAGCTTTAGAAAAGAGTATCCTGTTTTGGTGGACGGCAGCTTCAAATTACTGTTAGCCGAGGATGAAAATATTTTCGCATATGAGCGTAAAAATGCGGATGAGACACTGCTTGTTGTCTGCAATTTCTACGGCAATACTGTGAAAATGCCTTTGATGGAAGAGACAGAGGATATGGAGCTTCTCATTTCCAACTATAAAGAGACAGAGGATTCTTCCGTGCTTCGTCCGTATGAAGCAAGAATGTACTATAAAAAATAAGAGATTTCCTATTGAAATAAATTCTTTGCATAAATGTTGGAAATCCAACAGTCAGGCACTCCGTTATCTGCTATAATATGGATAAACCCACCGAAAAGGTTTATACAAATCAGATAAAGAAAAGATAAGGAACACAAAAATGGCAGATTTATTAAAAAATATTTCCAAGAAAGAAGTTTTAAATTTAAAAGAAGAAGTAGCATATCAGGATGGACAGATTGTAAGTAAGACACTGGCACAGAATGATGCAGTAAGCGTAACCTTATTTTCTTTTGCAAAGGGCGAGGAAATCAGCACACACGCTTCCGGCGGAGATGCCTTTGTAACCTGTCTGGATGGAGTTGGAGAAGTAACCATTGATGGTGAGAAATTCCAACTGACGGAAGGACAGTCCATTGTAATGCCGGCAGGACATCCACATGCCGTATATGGAAAAGAGCAGTTTAAAATGCTTTTAGTCGTAGTATTCTAAGAAGAAGTAAGTATTAAAATACCGCCACATACATAAGACAAAGCCATCATCAGATGTGCGTATTGCCTGTGTATGTGGCGGTTTTGTGTTGCCAGATGTCCGCAAGAGCTGACGTTATATCGATAAGACATTGTTTAATAATACATCTTTGCAGCCTGTTTCCGTTCCCGGTATTCCTGTGCACTGACCGGTGTAATCATACCGCAGCTTTCGCACATAATGCCACGCTGTTTCTGGTGGCTGAAAATCGGAATATAGAAAAGGGTTGCCTGATTTAACTGTCTGCAAAGGGTATGCATGACATTATGCCGGCAGTTTGGGCAGACAGAAGTGCCAACCGGGCCTTCCCGTTTAAAAACTGTTCTTGTACCGTAGATAATTACCATGTCATAACACCTCCCTGATGAATATTTGCTTTTAACTGATTAAGAACCTGATCAAAATCTTTGCTTTTTCCACTGTGAGCGGCAACCAGAGTACGTTTACCATCTGCAGTTTCCAGTGCAATATAGCTGGTTGTTGTCGGGTCACCATTTAACATGTTACATTTGAAAACGTTCGTAATATCGTCTAAAGGAGTGACATAGAAGCCTTCCTTTGTATTGTTGTAATCCAATATGAAATGATTGGAAACAGCAACGCCAAGCTTTGGTGAAAAAATGCGTGGGCTGTTGGCAAAATCAGAGTAAATCCGCTGCAGACCGCCATTCTGTTCTAAGAGAGCAATCTTTTTCTTAACGGCCTTTTTCTTGTTGCCGCCTGCTGAAAAAATAATAATACCAAGAACTGTAAATACGGCAGCAATCACATAGAGTACAATGCTGTTTTCAACGGCTGTGTGTGTGGTATCCAGATAATGGTCACCAAAGTACTCGTCATAGTTGTAAGTAGTAATGTCCAGTCCGGTATCAGAAAGATAATCCACCAGATAATGAGCTGCCTGAGGAGGCATGCTGGTGCTTTTTCCCCGGATCGTGTGAGCAGGTAAGCTGTCGAGAACAGTGTCATCTACGTCTACACCATAGACCGGAAGGGAAGTTTCTCCCTTGGTAGCAATGATACTCCAGTAACCTTCAGAATCCTCTGCAATATAGAATTCTGTGTGATCTTTTCCATCAGAAGTAAGCTCCGCAAATGGCCCCATTACATAAGTAACTTCCATTGTTGCGTAACCATCGGTCTGTGCGTCAAACGGATCATAAGCAGTAATCCACATCAGAAGACCGAAGGCAAGGAAAACGCCACCTAATACAAAGAAAATAATCAGTGCAGCGGTGTTTTTCCCACAGACTTTCAATAAATCCTTTTTAAATTCTTCCATTTTCTTTTTTCTCCCGTGTATTTTTTTAAACCAATTCTATCATGGCATAAGAGGAAGAATTATGCAACAGATATAAGGAAGATTATTCTTTCATCACCAGCCATCTGCATTTACTGAGGGCTTTTCCGAGACACAGGTAAATAATATAGAAAAGGATGCCGATGAGGAAAGTGGCAGCTGCCCAGCGCAGATGCTTAAACAGGTAAATATATGGATGCTCATAGAGCAGGGTAATCCAGTCCTGTGTATTCCAGAGACTGTAAGCGAAAGCATTATCATGTAAAAGATAAACCATAAAAGTGGAAGCTCCCACAAAATTAATCATGCGGCTGCATGGAATATGGATGCGCCGGAAGATTTCAAACAGAGAAAGTCCCACAAGAATCGGAATAATGCTATAGTCTGAAAAGGAAGGAATCTTCTGGATAAAAATGTCTTTGCTTTCATTTAAAAAGTAAGTCTGAATATTGGTCTGTGTTACATTATAAGCAGAAATGTAAATAAACAGGAAGGAAACTGCAATAATCAGATAGAGGCAATAAGTTCTGATTTTCCCAAATGGATTGTAAAGGTGGATAAAACCGCCCAAGGCATATAAGAAAATACCGGTCAGCAGTGTCCGGAGTCCGTTAGCCAGGGAATTTGCCATACTTCCGGTCCAGCGGAACTGGATAAATGCAAATAAGACAATCAGAAAGGTAAAATATTTCTGCTTGTCCAGTTTTGCCAGAAACTTGTTTAAAAAGAGGTAAGCGATTACTATAATGAAGAAATAGTAGCCCACAAACCAGGACATACTGTTAAATTTATTGATGTTGACCAGTTTTAAAAAGACACCGTCAGTCATACGGTACCAGAAGGAAGATACCAGTGTCAGGGAAACTGCGGCAAAACCAAGCTGTAACAGCAATTTCTTGGAAATTTTGGCAAGATTAATTCCATTTCCCTTTGAAACCATAAAGTATCCGGAAATCGTAATGAAAATAACATTTCCGATTTTTCCCATTGGAGCAAAGGTGGAAAGAAGCAGGAGCTTCTTATAAAAAACAGGTTCACAGAACAGTCCGTTATTCATACGCAGCATGGAAGCAGTGTCTGTTAACTGTACCTTCACGCAGTGGTCAGAAATATGAAAAATAATAATCATAAACATAGCCAGAATACGCAATAATTCAATGTTGGAACTTCTGGTTTTAGCTGGTGTCATGTTGTCTAATCTCCTAATCCTAAAATGAAATACCATGCTATTATAATACAGATAGCTTTAAGATGCCACTATTTCCAGCAAAAGTGTGTTATAATGAGCAGTGCCAGTCAGGGAAAATCTTTGATTTTCGAGATGGCACTGCTGGAAATGTGCTAAGCAGTAAAAAATGAGATAAAAAAATACCCCCCACAGAAAGGAATCCACATATGGCAAAGGAAAAGATAGATGAGGGACTGATAGGAAATGAAAAAATCGAACAGGCAATTGCCGGCTTGCAGCAGGAGGCAACACCGGAGCAGTTAGCCCATACACTGACGGTAATCCGCCGGCGGATGCAGGAAGGCGGTCAGGTGATTGTGGCAGTGGAACCACCGAAGGGTGGAAGCCAGATGCTGCTACAGGCGATTGAGACAGATGGTAAGACCTGGTGGGCAGCCTTCAGCAGCTTTGAAGAAGAATTAAAAGGCGGCGGAAGTGTGAAATCCACATTCTTAGCTGATATAGAAAAGCTTTTTCAAGGAGCATTGCAGGCAGAGGGAATCGAAGGAGTCATTTTAAATCCGTGGAACCGTACCATAATGCTGGATAAGAATCTGATACAGATTGTGCTTGGCGGCAGATAGATATGTGGATAAGTAAACGTCAGAGAAGAAAAAGAGTGGAAAGAAGGAAAGAAGATTGAATTATGCAGAATGTATCGAACAGGCAAGAGGAAGAATTGGAAATTATTGCAAGGCGTGTGTAGAATGCAATGGACGCGCCTGCCGGAATCAGATGCCGGGACCCGGTGCAAAGGGAATCGGCGATACTGCCATGCGTAATTATGATAAATGGAAAGAGATTCGTGTGCAGATGGACACTATTGCAGAAAATGCTCAGGTGGATACTTCGCTGAAATTATTTGGAAAAGAGTTTAAATATCCGTTCTTTGCAGGCCCGGTAGGAGCGGTGAATCTGCATTACGGAGACTGTCTCAATGACATTTCCTATAATGATATTCTGGTATCGTCCTGTGCGGAATGCGGAATTGCAGCCTTTACCGGGGATGGTACAGACAGTAATGTCATGGTGGCAGCTACAAAGGCAATTGCCAAAGAACAGGGACTTGGAATTCCGACGGTAAAGCCATGGAATCTTGAAATCATCAAAGAAAAAATGGCACTGGTGCACGAAGCGAAAGCCTTTGCGGTAGCCATGGATGTAGATGCAGCAGGCTTGCCGTTTCTTAAGAATTTGGAGCCGCCGGCAGGCAGCAAGACCGTGGAAGAACTGCGGGAAGTGGCAGAGTTTGCCGGAGTTCCGTTTATTGTAAAAGGAATTATGACGGTAAAAGGAGCTTTAAAGGCAAAAGAAGCCGGGCTGCCGGAATCGTGGTATCGAACCACGGTGGCAGGGTATTAGACCAGTGCCCGGCAACAGCAGAAGTCTTAGGCGGGATTGCGGATGCAGTGAAAGGCTCCATGAAAATTCTTGTAGACGGTGGAATCCGCTGTGGAACGGATGTATTTAAGGCAATTGCCTTAGGTGCAGATGCGGTAATTATCGCAAGACCGTTTGTGACAGCGGTTTACGGCGGCGGCAGGGAAGGCGTAGCGTCTTATGTTGCCAGGATAGGAACCGAATTAGAAGATACCATGAAAATGTGTGGCGTACACAGTCTGGCAGAGATTACAAAGGATTGCATATGGACAAAAGCATAGAGTGGAGCATGAAAACAAGAGAAGAAATATTAGCATACGGACTGTCTTTCCCGGACACCTATCAGGAGGCACCATTTCATGACCGGAACTGGCAGCTGGTGCGCGTAAGGGAAAGCAAAAAGGTATTTCTCTGGACTTATATGCGGGATGGATTTCTCAATCTGAACGTAAAAGCAGACCCTCAGTGGAGAGATTTCTGGCGGAGTGCCTATCCTGCGGTCATTCCGGGGTATCATCAGAATAAGGAACACTGGAATACCATAATCGTGGATGGCACAATCCCGGATAAAGATATCTGCCGCATGATAGCAGAAAGCTATGATTTAGTAACGGACAGCCCTACCAGACGGATTTATGAAGCAGTAAAGAAAATTCCGAGAGGACAGGTGGCAACCTATGGACAGGTGGCGGAGCTTGCCGGAAACAAGCGGATGTCAAGAGCTGTGGGAAATGCCCTGCATAAGAATAAAGACCCGGAAAACATACCCTGTTACCGGGTGGTAAATGCAAAAGGAGAGCTTTCCGGATCCTTTGCCTTTGGCGGCGAGAATGAACAGGCACGCCGCCTGATGGCAGACGGTATAGAAGTAGTGGACGGAAAAGTAGATTTAAAATGTTTCGGAATGAAAATAGAGAAAACGGATTAAGTTACTGGAACATTAGAGAACCTTTTCTCCGGTTAGCGGGTCCGTGATTTCTAACAGGGCTAAAATCAGTGCCATACGGACATATTTTCCGTTCTGTACCTGTTGGAAATAAGCGGCGCGCGGGTCGGAATCCACATCAACAGAGATTTCATCGACTCGTGGAAGCGGATGTAAAACCGGCATATCGGAAGGAGCCAGTTCTAATTTTTCTTTATTTAAAATGTAGGTATCTTTTAACCGGATATAGTCTTCCTCGTTGAAGAAACGCTCTTTTTGGACACGGGTCATATAGAGAACATCCAGCTTTGGAAGTGTTTCCTCTAAGTCAGAGACTTCCCGATAGGTGCTGTGGGAAGGCTTTAAGGTTCTTTCAATCATATAGTCCGGAATGCGGAGTTCTTCCGGAGAAATGAAATAGAATTCGTTACCCGGATAGCGTACCAGACTGTTTACCAGGGAATGAACGGTTCTTCCGAATTTTAAATCACCACAGAAGCCCACCGTCAGGTGGTCAAGCCGTCCCTTGCGCTGGCGTATGGTTAATAAGTCAATCAGGGTCTGGGTTGGGTGATAGTGTCCGCCGTCACCGGCATTAATGACCGGAATGGTTGCATACATAGAGGCGCAGAGCGGTGCTCCTTCTTTTGGATGACGCATGGCAATAATATCTGCGTAGCAGCTTACTACCCGGACGGTATCGGCAACGGTTTCTCCTTTGGTAGCACTGGACTGTTCCGCACCGGCAAATCCCAGTGTCTGACCACCAAGACTTAACATGGCGGATTCAAAGGACAGTCGGGTTCTGGTGCTTGGCTCATAAAAGAGTGTAGCAAGCTGTTTCCCTTCTGCAAGGTGGGCATAAGCCTCTTTGTGGGTACCAATCCGGTCTGCAAGATCCAGAATACGGGTTGTTTCTTCTTCCGTAAGGTCCAGTGGACTGATTAGGTGTCTCAAAGCCATTCCCCCTTTATCATGTATTCATTTCGTTCTGCACCAGTGGAAATAAACTGGATATCGCAGTCTAAAAGGCGTTCTAATGTTTCGATGTATAATCTGGCATTTTCCGGTAAATCTTCATATTTGCGGCAGGCAGAAATATCCTGTTTCCAGCCCGGAAGCATTGTTACAACCGGAGAGAAGCTATCGATATTTTCGGTAGGGTCGAAGACGGTTGTGGTCTTATGATTTCTTTCATAAGCAGTAATGACAGGGATTTCTGTCAGGGAGCTTAAAACATCAAGCTTCGTTAAGGCAATTTTATCTGCATGCTGGCATTTCAATCCATAACGGCTGGCAACGGCATCAAAAGGTCCGACTCTACGTGGACGGCCGGTGGCAGCACCGTATTCATTTCCAAATTTACGAAGGATGTTGCACCAGTCTTCGGACATGGCTCTTTCTGCTACGAAAGGTCCGGCTCCCACACAGGTGGAATATGCTTTTAGGACACCCACAACATGGTCTAGGGATTCACCCGGGATACCGGCTCCAATCGGACCATAGGCGGAAATGGTGGAGGAACTTGAAGTGTAAGGGAAAATACCATAATCGATATCACGCATGGCTCCAAGCTGGGCTTCCAAAACCACCTTTTTATGGCTGGCAAGAGCATTTTCCAAGAAGCTTCCGGTATCGCAGATATAAGGTGAAAAAAGGGAAGCCTGTTTTTCACACCAGGACAGCAATGCCGGATAAGACATCGGCTCCTGATGATAACTGCCTGCCAGTTCCAGATTTTTGGATTCCAACATGGTTTTTATCCGAACCTGGACATTTTCTTCTTTTAAATGAAGCAAATCACCAAGACGCAGTGTTTTCTTCCGGTATTTATCGCTGTATGCGTAAGCAATGCCGCGGCGGGTGGAGCCGAAGGCAGCACCGGATTTCTCAAGACGTGTTTCTTCCAGTTCATCCTGAATCCTGTGCCATGGCATGGAGATGGTGGCACGTTTGGAAAGTTTTAAATGTTCCGGAGTAATAGAAATACCGCGGCTTTCGATATCTTC
Organism: Roseburia sp. AF42-8; assembly: GCF_003435965.1. Taxonomy (NCBI): domain Bacteria; kingdom Bacillati; phylum Bacillota; class Clostridia; order Lachnospirales; family Lachnospiraceae; genus Roseburia; species Roseburia sp. AF42-8. Next base: position 37,932 of record NZ_QTVB01000006.1, on the reverse strand, counting down.
AATTTCATGGGTGAGGTGCTCTAAATCAATGACCATTCCATCCCCCAGTACGCATACCACATTGGGATGCAGAATGCCGGACGGCAGAAGATTTAAGACAAATTTTTCCTGTTTGGTTACAACGGTATGACCGGCATTGTTGCCACCCTGATAACGGACAACGACATCTGCATGTTCTGCAAGCAGATCAATGACACGTCCTTTTCCTTCGTCTCCCCAGTTAATTCCTGTTACGGCTGTAAGCATATCGATTCTTCCTTTCTGTAATCATGTATAAAATAAATAATTTTAAGCGTATAAAATTTATCAGGTGCAGTACCGGAAAGTCCGGTCGGTAAGTATTCTTGCAAAAATAAGTCCCAGCGGCAGGGCGATAATAATCATTATGGCAATGGAGAACCAGGAAACCGCTTCCGTTAAGGACATAATGCCAAAGTTATAGAAGGCGCGGTAAAGATATAGTCCCGGAACCATAATTACAATGGAAGGTACGGTTAAAGAGATTCGCGGATATCCATTGTTTTTCTTAATAAAGGATGCCAGCAGACCGGCGGTCAGTGCACCGATAAAGGCAGCAGCAGCGGCTGGAATTCCGGTAAAGTCAACCAGTTCCAGACGTAAGGTATTGGCAACGGAGCCAATCAGTGCAGCAGTAGCTGCCATGGGAATGGAACTGTTAAACATAATAGAGAATCCAAATACGCCGCAGAAGCTTGCAATTAACCGCAGAACCAGCCGTGAAACATCACTGAGATTTACAGAGGTAAAGTCCTGAGGCTGAAGTCTAAGCAGCATTGCCATAATCCAGGCAAACATGGTAGCCACAAGAACAATGATGATGGAATAGGTCAGCCGCTCCAGTCCGGAACGAAGATCCAGTTTCGCAAGGTCAATGCCGCTTGTGATAAATGGAAAGCCCGGGATAATAAACAACATGGAGCAGATGTATCCGGCTTCATGGACTGCCGGAACATGGAAAAAAATTTCGGCAGCCTTTAAGCAGATGGCATACATAAGGCAGGCGGCGGAAATAGAGACCGCAATATTTAAAAACAGCGTAAAATGATGTTTGATTAATTTGGTTCGGATGACATTTCCGATACCGGCTGCAATAAATGCCAGAATCATTTCCACAGGGCCTCCGCCCAGAAGAAAAGTAAATGCGCAGCAGGCTAAGGCTGCCGCAAGTCCCAGTTTGGCGGGAGAATAAAGGGCGTGGATTTTTTCGATTTTATCCAGCCGCTTATGGATTTCCTCGCCGGTTAAATGGGCTTCTTCCTTTGGAAAGCTTTCTACGAATTGTTCCATGCGGTAAAGTTTGGAGGTGTTGACGCCGGTATTGGCGATGCTTAAGGACTGGGAGACACAGTCCTTTCCATCAAAGCAGTTAAATTCGATGGACATAAGACCTACATCTACCGTACAGGTAACTCCCAGTTCCTTTGACAGCTTATTCATGGAAGTACGGACACGCCAGGCTCCGGTTCCACAGGATAACATGATTAATCCCACACGTCCGATGACCGAGGCTTTTTCAATCAGTCCCGCCTGGGCAATCAGTACGTTGCTGTCATCACTGGCATAATCATGCCAGGGTATTTCCATATGATTTTTTTCCATAATATCAATATATGAAGTAGGGGAAGATGCACTCTTATTCATAAATAATCGCCTCAGCTTTGGCAATATGCCGTTCCAGATTCTTTAAGAAGATGGAATTTGGAAGGAAAATGCCGATTTCATCATATTTTTCATCATGTTCCACAAGAGAATCCTGTCCGTAGAAGACAAATGCCATTGGAAGCTCTTTCTCTAATTTCAGTACAAGGTCGAAGATTGCAGAGTAGGCTTCCGCTTCGGTCTCCTTCTGTTTTATGGTATCCGGAAGCTCCCGGATGAGAAGCACCCCATGGCTGCGTTCTAAGACAAGCTGTCCAATGGTATCTTCACCGGTATAAGCGTGGCTGTACCGGTATGCCTGGGAAAAATACATATTCTTTGGTTCCCCTAAATCGCGGTAGCTCTCAAGAAAATGCTGATAATCCTTATTGTGAATATCGCCACAATACTTTGGCAGAAGTCTGCCGGTATCATCGGTCATAATTATCGGATTTTCTTTTCCATCTGCGTTGAAACGGTAGGGAATCAGATAGGAATTCCTCAGTAAATCGAATAGGGTATTCTGGCAGATAGCCATAAGAAATGCCGATAAATCTTTATTTTGATAAGCATCAAAAAGAGCTTCTGAAAAATCCTGTGAAGAAAGAGAAGAATCAAATTCATCATTACAGAATAAATAATTGCAAAAAGTTTCCTGAAGTCTTTCACAGGCCCATGGGTCATGCAAAATCTTTTCAAATAAAACGTCTGCTCTTTCTTCACGAGGGAAAAATGTTGAATTTTTCATAGAAAATATGCGCTTCCTTTCTGCTTTATAGCATTCGTAAAGAGCTGCCGGTGGCAGCTCCTTGTAGGGTTTGGGTGGAGAAATGTAAAGGGGTTGTTTCCCTTAATTTCGGCTTGATTATACTATTGCATTGGGAATAAGTAAAAGCTATAATTGATATAGCAGAAATAATAAATTGATATGGTGAAAATGTATGGATATAAATTTTGAATATTATAAGATTTTTTATTATGTGGCAAAATACAGTAATTTTACCAGGGCTGCCAATGCCCTTGGCAACAGTCAGCCTAATATCACAAGGGCAATGAACGGACTGGAGCAGCAGCTTCACTGTACGCTTTTTGTCAGGACGAACCGTGGGGTACAGCTGACACCGGAAGGGGAGAAGCTGTATACCCATGTGTCGGCAGCCATGTCGCATCTCTGGGCGGCAGAAGAGGAACTGGCAGACAGCAGTGGACTTGCCCATGGAAGCATTTCTATTGGAGCCAGCGAGACTGCCCTTAACATATTTCTTTTGGATAAGCTGAAAGATTTCCATATGAAATATCCGGGAATCCGGTTGAAAATTTATAATCATTCAACACCTCAGGCAATTGAGGCAGTAAAGAGCGGACAGATAGATTTTGCAGTAGTGTCTGCACCGGCAGAAGTAGAGCAGCCACTAAAAAAAGTTAATCTGCGGACATTCCGGGAGGTACTGGTGGGTGGAACAACATTTACCGCACTGGGCAGTCAGGAGCTTTCCCTAAAGGATTTAAAGGATTATCCGTTAATCTGTCTGGGAAAAGAAACCATGACATTTCAGTTTTATAATAAGCTGTTTTTGTCTTATGGGCTGGCACTGGAGCCGGATACAGAGACAGCAACCACAGATCAGATACTGCCACTGGTAAAGAGTGAGCTTGGTCTGGCTTTCATCCCGGAACCGATGGCAAGAGAGGCCATCGAAAAACATGAAATCGTACAGATTTCTCTTTCGGAGACGATTCCAAAAAGAAATATCTGTATGGTATACGACAGTCAGCATCCTTTAAATGAGGCGGCGCGTCAGTTAAGAAAAGTCATTTTAGAAAGCAGGTGAGCATATGACACTTCAGCAGTTACGCTATATTACAACCGTGGCAGATACCGGAACCATCACGGAGGCGGCGAAGAAATTATACATTTCCCAGCCCAGCCTTACCAACGCCATCCATGAGCTGGAAAAGGAGATGGGCATTACCATTTTTAATCGGACGAATAAGGGAATCTTTATTTCCAGGGAAGGGGAAGAATTCTTAGGATATGCAAGGCAGGTATTGGAGCAGACCACCATCTTAGAGGATAAATATAAGAAAAACGGTGGCGGAAAAAAGCAGTTTTGCGTATCAACCCAGCATTACTCTTTTGCGGTAAATGCCTTTGTGGAGCTGGTAAAAAAATACGGGCAGGAGGAATATGATTTCAGCCTGCGGGAGACCCAGACCTATAAGTTAATCGAAGATGTAGCGCAAATGAGAAGTGAAATCGGAATCCTTTTCTTAAATGATTTCAATGAAAAAGTGATTATGAAAATATTGAAATCCTCCGATTTGGAATTTCATCTGTTATTTGTGGCAGAACCCCATGTTTTCATCAGCAGGCATCATCCGCTGGCAAAGAAGAAAATCATAACCAATGAAGAACTGGCAGAGTATCCGTATCTTTCCTATGAGCAGGGGGAACACAATTCCTTTTATTTCTCGGAAGAAATTTTCTCCTCTTTTGAGCGGAAGAAAAATATCCGCGTCAGTGACCGGGCAACCTTATTTAATCTTCTGATTGGTTTAAATGGTTATACGGTGTGCAGTGGAATCATTGACCAGAAATTAAATGGCGAAGATATTATCGCAGTGCCGCTGGCAGATGAAGGTGATATGAGAATCGGATATGTGACCCACCGGAAGGGAATGATAAGCCGGTTAGGGGAAACCTACCTTGAGGCATTAAAGAAATATATTACAGGAGAACAAAGAATATGAGCCAAAGAAAGTAATTTTCCAATCAAAAAATGGACTGGTCATAGGTTAAAACTATGGACAACATTTATTTTTATGTATTTTTCAGAATGAGGAACTCCAATTATAATGAGGGAAATCAATTCACAGGAAATGGAGAAAATCAGAATGAAGAATTTAACAACACCGTTCCGATACGATTATGTAGGAAGTTTTTTACGTCCGGAAAAATTAAAGAAAGCCCGTGCTGACTTTGAAGCAGGGAAAATTACCAGAGAGCAGTTAAAAGAGGTAGAGGATGCCTGTATTTTAGAACTGGTCGCAAAGATAAAGGAGCTTGGATACCATGTGATTACCGATGGGGAGTTCCGCAGAGCCACCTGGCATCTGGACTTTATGTGGGGATTCGATGGAATCGAGCATAAGAAGACTGTAGATGGAAATACAACCTTTGACGGCGAAGCAGCAATGATAGATGACACTTTCATGGTGGGAAAGATTTCCATAAAGAATCATCCATTCGTTGAGCATTTCAAATTTGTAAAAGCACTGGAAGATGAGAATACCATAGCAAAGCAGACCGTTCCATCTCCAGCCCAGTTCTATGCTTATTTCACCGGCGCAGAGCTTTTGGATACAACTCTTGAAATTTATGGAACAGAAGAAGCTTTTGCAGAGGATGTCATCAGGGCATATGGAGAATTTATCGAGGAAATCTATGCAGCAGGCTGCAGAAATCTTCAGTTCGATGACTGTGTATGGGGTGGACTGGTAAATCCGAAGCTTGCCGTTGCACTGACCGGAAGAAGAGGCGAAGCATTGGAAGAATATAAGAAGGTTATCCTTGCACTAAATAATAAGGTAGTAGAAGAGGCACCGGCTGATCTGACCATCAACACCCATGTATGCCGTGGAAATTATCATTCTACTTTCTTCAGCTCCGGCGCATATGACGGAGTAGCAGAGTTGTTATTCGGAGAGGAGAATGTCAATGCTTATTATCTGGAATATGATGATGAGCGTTCCGGTGGTTTCGCACCGCTGGCAAAAATAACCGGCAATAAGAAGGTGGTATTAGGACTTGTTACCACCAAGATACCGAAGCTTGAAGACAAGCAGTCAGTCATTGCAAGAATAAAAGAAGCGTCCAAATATGTTCCGTTGGAAAATCTCTATTTAAGTCCACAGTGTGGATTTGCCTCCTGCGAAATCGGTAACAAGCTTACGGAAGAAGAACAGTGGGCGAAACTGAAGCTTGTCAAGGAAATCGCAGAAGAGGTCTGGGAAGCTTAAAAAATCATTACCACAATTCCAAGAATTACCAGGATGACACCGGTAACCCGGTTCAGTGTCTTTGGGGTGGCTTTATTGGCAAAGACAGCGGCAATTCTTGCCCAGATTAAGGTAAATACAATGCACAGAACCCAGACGGTGACATCCGGCAGTCCGCCGATGGCAAAATGGGAAAAGGCACCGGTAAGTGCGGTAAAGGCCATAATAAATACACTGGTTCCAACAGCAGTTTTCAGTTCATATCCAAGTACAGAGGTCAGGATTAAAAGCATCATCATGCCGCCTCCGGCACCAACAAAGCCGCAGATAAAGCCAATCAGCACACCACAGATTATGGACTGGATGGCACGTTTCTTTGCAGAAACGGCAGACATGGATTCTTTCGTGGTCATAACCGGTTTTACGATAAATTTGATTCCTAACAGAAAGGTCATGAAAACGGAGAAATTTCCCATGGTGGCAGAAGGAACAAGGCTTGAAACATAGCTTCCTACTACGGTGAAAAGCAATACGCTGACCATCATAATCAGACCGTTTTTAATATCGAGGTTCTTATGCTTTCCATATGTATAGGCAGAAATGGCACTTGCCAAAACATCGGAAGAAAGCGCAATGCCGACTGCCATATATGGGTCAATGCCTAGAAAATGAATAAGCAGCGGACTGATGACAGCAGCGGCACTCATGCCGGCAAAACCGGTTCCAAGTCCGGCACCCATGCCCGCAAAAAATGTAACAAAAATCGTAGTTAATAAATCCATTTTAGGATACCTCCTCTAAAATCATATCCAGCGTTGTCTCCATCTGTGCCATTCCTTTAAAAAAGGCATCTTTCGTGGCATCATCCAGATCGGCAATCAGCCGGTCGGCAAAATCCTGCTGCAGAGCCTGTCCCTTTTTTATAACAGGGGCAGCTTTTTTTGTACATAGAAGCTGTGTCTTCCGGCGGTCGCCGGCAACCTCTTTGCGGCTGAGATAACCGTCTTTCACCAGCCGGTCTACATTGACGGAGACCAGATTTGCCTTAATCTGGCGCACTTCAACAATATCTCTGGCAGTTGAATATTCCGGATTATTTCCTAAAAACATCAAAATATCAAAAGCAGTCTGCGGCAGATGCAGTGACTGGCACAAAGGCTTACATACCGCAGTGTAGGCAGCAGACATTTTTCTTGCAAATGCAATACCTGTATTCATGTAAGAGTCCTCCTGATGAAAATGCTTCAAAATAGAATAGTTCAAAATTGAAATATTTATTTTGATGGTATACTAGCACCGGAAGGAAAAAATGTAAAGTGAACTGGAAATAATTTTATAAAAAGTTTATGATATAGTGAGCGCAAGCGAGCCATAGGGAGCCTGCTCACTTTTGGCGAACGGCGAATATTGATCATGGGCTGGTTTTGCACATGATATAATGAACGCAAGCGGGAAGAATGCGAGGAAATACAATGAATAAGCAGGAAATTTATGAATACCTGAGTCAACAGCATATCTGGTACGAAGTGACAGAGCATAAAGCTGTTTACAATATGGAAGATTTATCAGATGTGGAAATTCCCTATCCACAGGCAGATGCCAAGAATCTTTTTGTACGTGATAATAAGAAGCAGAATTATTATCTGATTACAGTGCGAGGGAACCAGAGGCTAGATTTAAAGGCATTTCGAAAGGCAAATGGAACGCGTCCGTTAAGTTTTGCCTCGGAAGAAGATTTAACTGAGAAAATGGGACTGCAGGCGGGTTCGGTAACGCCGCTTGGAGTACTCAACGATGAAACATGCAGCGTGAAGGTATTTGTGGATGCTTATTTTCTGGAAAATGATGCATTGATTGGAGTACATCCCAACGAGAATACCGCTACTATATGGATGAAGACAGAGGATTTGCTCCGTATCATCCGGGCACACGGAAATGAAGTCCATTGTGTGTCGATGTAGAGAAAATTATCCGGAGAAGCTAATGGCATGACAGTCTATGATAAAATGGCTGAAATGTAGTAAAATAGGGCTTTTGAACAATACATTATAATCTGATTCCGGCGTTTGCAAGCCAAGTGTTATACAACAATCATGCAATTATGCAATCACTTTATATTTTTTATATTCGTATTTTTATTCGCATGTTATGGAATACAAAAAGGATAGACAGTTCATGAACCATCTATCCTTAAAATGCTTATTCTATACGGTTTTAAGATTAACCAAAGTATCTCTTTAACAGACCCTCAAAAGCTTTGCCATGACGAGCCTCGTCTCTAGCCATCTCATGAACTGTATCATGGATTGCGTCGAGGTTAGCAGCTTTAGCACGTTTTGCAAGGTCAAATTTACCAGCAGTAGCACCGTTTTCTGCATCTACACGCATTTCAAGGTTCTTCTTTGTACTGTCGGTTACAACTTCACCAAGCAGTTCTGCAAATTTTGCTGCATGTTCAGCCTCTTCAAAAGCTGCCTTCTCCCAGTAAAGTCCAATTTCCGGATATCCTTCTCTATGTGCAACTCTTGCCATTGCAAGGTACATTCCAACCTCAGAACATTCTCCTTCGAAGTTTGCTCTTAAATCAGCAATGATATCTTCTGGAGCACCCTGTGCTACACCAACTACATGCTCAGCAGCCCATGTCTTATCACCTGTCTGTTCTTTGAATTTCTCAGCCGGAGCCTTACATACCGGGCAGAATTCCGGAGCACTTTCACCTTCATAAACATAACCACATACTGTACAAACAAATTTTTTCATTTTAAGATCTCCTTTTCTTTTTATAATTGTATTTATATATCAATAATAGTAATTGTTACTGATATTAAATTAGCATAATTATTTTTAAATGTCAACTACTTTTTTGAGATTTTCTGATTTTGTTTTTCTTTCTTATTTTCTGCAAAATTGGTTGATTTATCCGGCAGGGAACCGGATTTATCCAATAACTTTTTACATTCCGGACAAAGTCCGTAGAATCTGGTAATATGTCCCTCAATGAAACCAGAAAATTCTTCTGCAGCAATAACATTAATCAGATCAATGTTTTTCATTTTTAAATCGAGAACGGAATTACAGTTTGTACAGAAGAAGTGGTAATGAGGTTTCGGATTACCATCAAAGCGGTCCGGCCCATTTTCCGTTGAAATCTTTTGAATCTCGCCTAAATCTGCCAGAAGAGAGAGATTGCGGTATACCGTTCCCAGACTGATGTTGGGATATTCCTGCCGGATATCGGAATAAACTGTTTCGGCAGTCGGATGGTCGGTACGTCCCATCAGGTTATTCTTAATACTTTCCCGTTGTCGGCTAAATTTAATCATATATTCTCCTCAACAAATAATAATAATCGTTATTGATTTTAATATAATTCTTAAAAGGAACTTTGTCAAGGAGAAGTGTAAAGTAAAAATCTGCATGTATGGGAAGTATAGGCTAAAAATCTGCATGGAATCTTAGAAGATGGAATATGATATAAGGAACAAAAAGATATAGGAAGGAAAGGTTATGCCGCAGTTTAAACGGTTCGTTGCATATCTTTATTATTATGAAAATGATACAAAGGAATATCTTGCCGGATTTGCCAGGGTAGAAATGCGCGGAGACATCTGCAGATTAGAAATACATTTAAAAGGAACAGAATATGCGGGGCAGGAAGGAAAGGTAAGCCTTTTTATCCGTAGGGAAGGAAAAATTCTGGCTTTTCCGGTGGGTAATATGCGGCTGATGTCCCAAAGCTCAGATTATAGTGGAAGGATTTCTGATGGTGAGCTGGGCGATGAAACCTGTCATATACAGGATGTATGTGGAATACTGATTCAGCCGGCAGATGGTAATTTTTATGGCAGCCAGTGGGACAATGGGGAGATACATAAGGAAGAAATAGAAATGCAAGCTGCAGAAGAGCCGTCTCTTCAGACTGAGGAAGTGCCGATGCACCATATTTTCCCGGAACAGATAAGCATGGAAGAAGGAATCCAGGAAAGAAGCACGCAGGAAAAAGGCACTGGGGAAAAAGAGACCTCCATCTGGGAACACTGGGAGAATCTGAAGCAGAAAATGACGATTCTGCATCCTTTTGAAGGAGAGAATATAACCTGCGTTCATATGGAACTGCAGGATCTACGGGAACTGCCACAGAAATACTGGTATCTTGGGAATAACAGCTTTCTTCTGCATGGTTTCTTTAATTACCGGTATCTTTTTTTCGGAGAACAGGTGACGCCGGAAGGACGGGAGCTGTTCTTAGCAGTGCCGGGGGTTTATCAGAAGCCGGAAAAAGTAATGGCTGCTATTTTTGGTTTTCCACAGTTCCGGACGGAAAAGCCGTGCCGGCAGTTAGAGGGGAGTTTTGGCTACTGGTATCGCCGGATGGACGAATAAGGGCGAACCGGATATGGTCTTCCCATTTTCCCTGTATCAGGGCATATTCCCTGGCGACACCCTCCTGTTGGAAATCAAGGGATTCTAGCAGACGGATGGAAGCGGTATTTTCCGGCATGACGGCAGCTTCTATCCGGTGCAGATGAAGTTCTTCAAACATAAGCTGAATACCAAAAGCAAGGGCTTCGCGGGCGTATCCTCTGTGCCAGTATGCGGGGGAAAAGCGATAGCCGGTCTCACAGGAATAGTAAGTAGAACGGTTGATATTGCGGAAGCAGATGGTGCCTATGATTTCGTCGGGATTTTCCCTGCGGAATATATAGAAGCGGATGAGGCTGTGCTTTAAGGTGAGACTCAGCTCACAGTTCATCAGGGTCCGCTGGTAGGCCACCGTATAGAACTGCTCAGGGTGGATGGTTTCATATGGCTCAAAGACATTCCGGTTCTGCTTATAAAACTGAAGAACTGCAGGGGCATCATCTTCCCCTAACAATTTCAGGATTAAGCGGTCTGTTTCATAGATAAATTTCATGTTATTAACTCCTGCAGCTGGTATAAGAATACCTTTTTGTTACGCTCAAAATATGCTATTATTATAACAGAGAAAAGAGTAAAAGTCAGGAGTAAACATGGAACCGGAGATAAAATATATGAAAGCAGCCCTGCGGGAGGCAAGGAAAGCAGAAAAATTAGAGGAAGTTCCTATTGGCTGCGTGATTGTGCAGAATGATAAAATTATTGCCCGGGGCTATAACCGGCGCAATACCGATAAAAATACACTTTCCCATGCGGAACTGACTGCCATTAAAAGGCATCAAAGAAGACCGGGGACTGGAGGCTTGAGGACTGCGTGATGTATGTGACCTTAGAACCATGCCAGATGTGTGCGGGAGCCATTGTGCAGTCCCGTATGAAAAAGGTGGTAATCGGAACTATGAATCCCAAGGCTGGATGCGCCGGTTCAGTGATGAATCTTTTGCAGGTGGCAGCATTTAATCATCAGGTAGAGATAGAGCGGGGCGTATTGGAGGAAGAATGTTCAGACATGCTGTCGGAATTTTTCAGACGGTTGCGTGAGAAGAAGAAACAGCAGAAAATGAAGGCAAAACCTTGACAATCCGGCATAAAATAGGCTATAATTTAGATTCCGAGCAGCCGGGGTGGCAGCGGTGCCCTGTACCAGCAATCCGCTATAGCTGGGGTGATATCCTGTCTCGGGTTTGAAATTGTAAAGCAGCCCTGAATAAGTGGCGTTGATGTCTGGGTCTTACGCAACAGGAATCTGTGAACCGGGTCAGGTCAGGAATGAAGCAGCCCTAAGCGGAAGCTCCTGTGTGCCGTAAGGTCGCCTGGACTGAGTTGGCTGTTCAGGTAACGTTTGCAACGAGAATTCAAAACAGGATGCTCGGTTTTTAATGCAAAAAATTAGAAATTATAATATAATAAAGATAAGGGTTCTTCATAAGAAAGCTGGAGAGAAGAAAATTTAATATAATAAAGGAGATAAAGATGAAGAAGTACGGTTTTGGCGTAGATATTGGTGGAACCACCTGTAAGATCGGATTATTTGAGACCAGCGGGAAAATGCTGGATAAGTGGGAAATCCCAACCAACAAGGCAGATAATGGCGGACATATTTTAGATGATGTGGCAGCATCCATTGACGAGAAAATGAAATCAGCATCCATTGCAAAAGAAGATGTGGAAGGAATCGGCGTAGGTGTTCCTGGTCCTGTATTAGAAGATGGCTCTGTTTCCGTATGTGTAAACCTCGGATGGGGACAGGTTCAGGTTGCCGATGAATTAAGCAGTAAGACAGGTCTTCCGGTTAAAGTAGGAAATGATGCGAATGTAGCAGCCCTTGGCGAGATGTGGCAGGGCGGTGGAAAAGGCTACACCGGAGTCGTTATGGTTACGCTTGGAACCGGTGTTGGCGGCGGAATTATTCACAATGGTAAAATTATTCCGGGCGCAAACGGAGCAGGCGGCGAAATTGGACATATTACCGTCAATACAGAGGAAAAAGATACCTGCGGATGTGGCAGACATGGCTGCTTAGAGCAGTACGCATCAGCTACCGGAATCGTCCGCATGGCGAAGAAACTTCTGGCTGAGAAAGATGATGAGTCTTCCTTACGCGGATTTGAACCGCTGACAGCAAAGGATATCTTTGATGAGGCAAAAAAAGGAGATGCTCTGGCATTAGAGGCGGTAGAAATCTTAGGCGAGACACTTGGTATGGCGTTATCTAATATTGCCTGTGTCGTTAACCCACAGGTATTCGTAATCGGTGGTGGCGTATCCAGAGCCGGAGATATCTTAATTGATACGGTAGCAAAACATTTCAAAGAGCATGCATTTGCATCCTGCAAGGACACCAAGTTTGCATTGGCATCCCTTGGAAATGATGCCGGAATGTACGGCTGCGTGCAGATGATATTAGACTAAGAATCAGATGAATCGAGAAACATGCTTTGCCAGATTCTTTCGTAAGTAAGTGAAAAGCCTCCGTCCTGGGACGGAGGCTTTTCTTGATTTATTGCGAGAACCAAAGGACTCTCTTGGACCTTGAAAAAGGCACAAAGTCCAGTAAAAAGAAAGGGAGACTAAATAATTAAAAGATGATTAAATAATCATAATATGCGTTCTAATTCGTATTTCTTATTCAACAGAAGTACATCAGCCCTTGCACCCGGGGTCAGACTGCAGATGGTTTTCTCCATTCCAATGCTCTTGGCAGGGTTGCACGCATGGCATCGCTGATTAAGATGACGCGGTCATCTCCAAATATGCGGAAAACGCTGCGGATAACGGCTGGATGGATGTGGATGCCATCACAGATAATTTCCACCATTGCATGTGGGGCATCAGCAGCGGTACCCACAATACCCGGGTCACGGTGGTGGAATGCCGGCATGGCGTTGAACAGATGAGTTGCATGGATGGCACCTGCTGCGAAGGCCTTTGAGGCAATTTCATAAGAAGCAGTAGAGTGTCCAAGAGAAATAGTAACTTCATCATGGAATTTTTCGATAAATTTGTCTGCTCCCGGAAGTTCTGGAGCGATGGTAATTAACTTTATTTTGCCACTGTAAGATTCTAATAAGCGGCAAAATACGTCTATATTAGGGCTACAGAGGTAACTTTCTTTCTGGGCACCCTTCTTTGCCGGGGAAAGGAAAGGACCTTCCATATGAATACCGGCTACATAGGAATGGTTTCTGTCATCCGGTACACCGGAAACAGTTTCGAAGATTTCCATAAGCTGGTTTTCCGGTAAAGTCATGGATGTTGCACAGAAGGATGTAACGCCGCAGGAATGCAGGTAAGCTGCAATATCGGAAAGTCCGTCTGTATTTGCGTCACAGAAATCATGACCCTTTGCACCATGGATATGCACATCAACCAGTCCCGGAATCACATAATTGCCTTTTGCATCCAGAATTTCCTCATGTTCGGAAACCGGTTTGTCTACGATTGTATGTGTAACATCATCGATATATAAGTCTTTTTCGTGGAAAGCGAAGTCATCACCCCATACAAGACCGTTTCGGATAATCATTCGAATACCCCCTTAAATCAGTTTATTTTTAATAATCAGTGAAAGAGCTGCTTCATCAGCAACAATGGATACGTTGTTATGTAACTGCAGGATAGAAGCAGGAGCAGTCGGAGTGATTGGGCCAAACAGGGCCTGATACTTCATTATAATCCTTTGCTTTATAAATACGCATGGTATCCCTCCTTAAAAGGCAATTTCTATATTGTTTAGTCTGATTATATAATCGGAAAAATGAAAATGCTATAAAATAGACAAAATAGCCGCTCAATAGAAATATGCAGTGGCAAATATATCTTAAATAGAAATCATAACAAGCTAACACATTACCATATCAAATATGATTAAATCATAATTTAACACAGATTAAAACAGGATTAAACCAGTTTATGAAAAAATTTAAGAAATCTTAAATTGACCCGCTGTGGGGGCTGCTTTACAATGAAAATAGATTGTAAGCAATTACGGAAAACATAAGAAACAACGGAGAAAAACATTGTCTACAAGAAGAGAAAGAGAACGAAGAAAGAAATTAAGGAGAATAAGAAATGCAATTTCAGCAGCTTTTTGTGTACTGGTATTGCTGTTAGTGCTGGGAATCGTAAACCTTCTGACCGGTATTTTGGAAAAACATCTTCCTATAATAGATGGGAATGGAGACTATACCATCAGTATACTGGAAAAGCTGTCCGGAGATAAAGAGGAAAAGGAACCGGATAAGAAGGGGCTGACAGTGTGCATTGATGCGGGACACGGCGGAAAGGACAATGGTTCTGACTATAAGAACCGCTATGAGAAAGATGATACTCTTGCCCTGGCACTTGCAGTACAGAGTTATTTGCAGGAAAAAGATGTGAATGTCATCATGACGCGAAGTGATGATACCTTCTTAAAACTGTCAGAGAGATGTGATATAGCAAATGAAGCGGAAGCAGATTATTATGTATCCCTGCACCGGAATACCGGAGAAGGATATGGAGTAGAGACATGGGTATACAGTGGAGCCAACGAAGAGACCATGGGACTTGCCGGAAATATCCAGCAGGGATTAGCCGGAGTTGGTGTACAACGCGACCGTGATGTGAAAAAGGGAACCCAGAAGAGCAGTTCAAAGGACTATTATGTAAACAGCCATTCCCATATGCCGTCCTGTATCGTTGAAATGGGATTTATGAATAATGCCAAAGACAATCAGCTTTTTGATGATAATAAGGAAGCATATGCGGCGGCTATTGGAGATGCCATTATTGCTACTTATAAGACTTACCATGGTGACGGAACAGGTGGAAATACAGAAGCAGATACGTCCATCGGAGATACTACAACAGGTGATACAGACACAGATGGAACCTCCGGCAGCACAGAAGACAGTACCGCCACAGAAGATACGAAAAACGTAGGAGAAGTTATTACCAACCAGCAGATTGCCAATGTGGAAGCTTTGGATAGAACCTGTCAGAACTGGGGGCAGGGCGTGAATTTTGATGAAGAGAACCGGCCGATTGGAGCTGTTTCTTATCAGGAAAAATACGGAGACTATCAGGCGAATTTTATCGGAGCAGATGAAAAGAAGATTTATCTGACCTTTGATGAAGGCTACGAATATGGCTGTACACCGCAAATCTTAGATACTTTAAAGGAAAAGGGCGTAAAGGCAACCTTTTTTGTGACAGAGCCATATGCCAAGGCACAGCCAGAGCTGGTACAGCGGATGATTGACGAGGGACATGAGATTGGTAATCACAGCGTGACCCATCCGTCCGAGGGCCTTCCATCCCAGAGTTTGGAGCAGCAGAAAAATGAAGTCATGGAGAACCACCAGTATATTAAGGATAATTTTGGCTATGATATGCACCTGTTCCGGTTCCCGGCGGGTAAATTCAGTGACCAGTCCTTAGCAGTGGTCAATAACTGCAACTACAAGAGCGTGTTCTGGAGCTTTGCATACAAGGACTATGATGTCAATAACCAGCCAGGCGAGTCAGAAGCGTTACAGAAATTAAAAGACCGGATGCATCCGGGAGCAATTTATCTTTTACATGCGGAGTCTACCACCAATACAGCCATTCTTGGAAGATTTATTGATGCGGCGCAGGCAGCAGGCTACGAAGTGGTGGCATTTCAGTAAGACGCAGATACAAGGAGAAGTCCGGTGGAAAAATATGCAATATTAATCTTACCAATTACATTAAGCATCATTATACTAGTAGCTGGAAGTATTGCATTTTATATGCCCTTGAGGTGGGAGGAACGGCAGAGAGAAAGATATTCTACCTACCGGGGAAAGAAAGCAGAGCAATCAGAGGAGCACTGGTACAGGGCACAGAAACTATATGGAAAATGTCTTTTGGTGTCAGGAAGTATCGACCTTCTGCTGGCATATCCGCTGACCAGGTGTTTTTATTGGTTCGTGGAAGCTTTCTGGCATAGCGAAGATGCAACACTTCCGGCTGTTTTGATATTGTGCGTTCCGAGTTTTGGGTTTATACTCAGTGCATACCTGATAACAGGAGGCAGAATGAAAAGAGAAATAAGATTTTCGGGTAATTGTGAGGACAGAAAATGCGGATACAAAAGAGAAAAATAATATTGCCAGTCATGGTATTACTGCTTGGGATGACTGCTTTGGGAGCTGTATTATATGGAGTAGGAAATATACAGAGGAACCATAGCAGAAAAATGGCGAACCTGAATGCAATGATATATTCTGAGCGGATAAAGTCTGATATTATGCAGGAAGTTGGAGCTACAAATGCTTTAAAGCAGCTTCTGGTCAGTGAAAATGGCAGGATTAATAAATTTTCAGAGGTGGCAGAGGATATGATGACGGATTCCATCCAGAGTATCCAGCTTGCACCGGATGGTGTAGTAACAGAGATATATCCGGAAGATGGCAATGAAGCCGGAAAAATCGACTTGCTCAATGATGCGGACAGGGGAGAAATTTCCCGTTATGCCAGAGATAACCATATTGAGATTATGCAGGGACCGTTTCAGTTAGAGCAGGGTGGATACGGAATGGCAGTACGAAATCCGGTATACCTGAAAAATGAAAACGGAGAAGAAGAATTCTGGGGATTTGCCATTGTAATTATCCGTGTACCGGCTATTTTTTCAGATTCATTAAAAGCACTTTCGGATTTTGACTATGATTATACGTTATCAAAGACCGTTTCTCCATGGGATACAACATATGAAGAAGTATATAGCTCAGGAGCAATTCTGACGAATCCGGTTGCTTATGAATTTGAAGCAGCTGGAAACCGGTGGAAACTGGAAATCATGCCGAAGACAGGCTGGTCGAATCATGAGCACCTTTATGGAATGCTGGCTGGCGGACTATTGATTGTTCTGCTGCTGACGGGACTTGTCTCTATGATTCTGGCTTTGGATGAGCATAAAAATAGATTTAAAAAGCTGGCTGTAACTGATGTATTGACCAGAATCAATAACAGGCATGGATTTGAGGAGCAGGTAAGACAGTATTTGAAAAAGTATCCGGAAGCTTCCTGCGTGGCAGCACAGTTTGACATTGATGATTTCAAGTTCATTAATGACATGTATGGACATGAATCCGGAGACAGGGCATTACAGATATTAGCAGAAAGCATGCGGAAATCGTTCCCGGAACATGCAGTGCTTGGACGGAAAGGAGGGGATGAATTCTGCATTTTCTTAGATAATTGCACCGGTGAAGAAGTAAGGGAGAAACTGGAACAGTTTACAAAAAAGAAGCGTTCTTTCTGGTATGAAGGTGAAAAAGTGACATATACTATTTCCCTGGGATATGCAGAGTATCCGTTACAGGGAAAAAACTATTCACGGTTGATGCGCTGTGCAGATGCAGCACTTTATGAAGTAAAGCTTGACGGGAAAAATGGCTGTATTCAGTACCGGGAAGGAATTGGACTTGAAATCAGAAAGCAGCTTGGATTTGCATTGAAGGATGTTTCGGAAAATCTTCCGGGAGCATTTATTATTTATAAAGCAGATAAAGAAAATGATGAAATTCTTTTTGCGAACCATGAGATGATCCGTCTCACCGGATGCAGGAACATGGCAGAACTGCAGGAGTATACAAAAGGAAGCTTCCGTAACCTGATTGAAGAAGAAGAAAGGGAGCAGGTTGAAGAAAGTATCTGGCAGCAGATAGGAGAAGGACATTCCAATGATTATGTACACTTCCATCTGAAAAAAGCAGATGGAACCTCAATGAGGGTGCTTGACCATGGCAGAATTGTGGAAAATGGACGATACGGCAGAGTGTTCTATGTACTGATGGTGGACTGGAATTCTACAAAGCGGCATTACAGAGATGCATTTTAGAGACTGTAAAACATGATAAAAAAGAAAGAGGTATAGGATGATGAAGAAAAAATTAATCGCAATTGTAATGGGAATGGTATTTTGGGCTGGATTATTTGGAGGATGTGGACAGACAGAGGTGAAGCAGGATAATGCAATCACAAATAACAGCGAAGAAGAAACAGCAGAAGAAAAGGAATTAACAGGAACCATTGATGAGATAAAGGATTTTATGTTTGTTGTGACAGATGGGAATGATACTCCGTATAGTTTTACTTTTGAAGAAAAACCGGAGGGATTGGAAAATGTCAGCAATGGAGATACTGTAACAGTAAAATATACAGGAACAATTTCTGAGGTAGATCCGTTTGAGGGAGAGGTATTATCTGTTGAAAAGGCAAAATAAAATCAAAATAGCAATGAGATTGTCAGCAGCTATGGTATTCCTGTCCATGCTGCTGTGTGCCTGTACAGAAGCATCACGGAATCAGGAGATGCCGGCTGCAACATATATGGGAGGAAAAGACACCATTGCCGGAATTTGTGAAGAACTGGAATCAGCAGGAGCTTCCCATGTAGATACATTTCGGGAATGGACGACTGATTTCGCGGATACTGCCGGAAAAAATGCCGGACTGGAGGATGGCTGGTCAGATCCTGAAAAAATGAAAGCAGATATTGGAAAATGTATGGATGGCTGGGAACAGAACCATGATTATTCGGATGCTGATTGCAGAATGACAGCGTTTCTTCTGCTGGATGGTGTGCTCCGCGCAGAATCGACAGAAGGCAGCTATGAGGGTACCTACTTAATGTTTGATACAGAAGCAATAGATAATGTGGACAGGTATGAAAGTATAAAAGAAAATAAAAATATGTTCACCACGCTCTATGGAGAAAAAAATGTAACAGATGGCAGCCGTCCGGAAAATACATTTTCCGATAGCTGGAAACATTATGGATTTCAAGTGGATAGTGACAGGCTCTCTCTTCTTAGCATAGTAATATATGACCCATACTCGGATGTTGTTTTTGTGGGGCATACCGGTGTTCTGATAAAGTACAGTGACTATTATTTGTTTATAGAAAAGATTGCTTTTGAACAGCCGTATCAGGCAACAAAGGTGCATAATATGGATGAATTGCTCGATATTATGTCGCTAAGACCGGAGTATTTTGGAGAAGAGGGTGAAGCAGGTCCCTTTGTTTATTGTAATGGAGAATATCTCGGAACATTAAAGAAAAATATTTAAAAAAGTAAATATTTTACAACTTATGTTGAACTGGAGTAAAAATCAGATAGATGTAATTGGCAAAAAACCGCCGCCTCATCGTTCGGGAAAGAACGATGGGCGGCGGATATCATATAACCAGAATGACTGCAATGGAACTGCAGCCACAGGGGCGTTTTATTTATTGGCACCGTCAGCATCAATTACAGATTGAATCTGTTTCATCAGGGTATCGTAGTTGTCCTGATTATCAATTCCACCGAGCATCGGATCGCCCACAATATTACCATTTCTATCGACTAAAATTGTGGTAGGGAATGCCATAATATCAGAAGCATATTTACCTGCATCTGAAGCAGAGTCAATGGAAAGATTGCGGTATGCTGCCCCCTGGCTTTCCAGAACAGCTGCAGCTTCTTTGATGGCATCCTCGTTTCCATCAAAGGTTTCTGTATTGATTCCAATTACCTCTCCTCCCATGGATTTGATTGTATTATTTAATTCATTAAGTTTTGACAGCTCGGCAACACAAGGCTTACAGCCGGTAAACCAGAAATTAACGACAGTTACTGCATTTCCGGAAAACAGGCTTTCGTCAACAGAATTACCATCATAATCCTGACCGGAGAAATTCCTGAAAGGAGAGGTATCGTCAGAATTATCCTTCTGGGAGGCATTGTCGGATGCTGTATTGTCCTTTTCGATTGCTGCTATCTGTTCCTCGATTTTTCGAATCGTTTCAATATCATCTGTAAGAGTTTTTAATTCATCTTCTGTAAATGAGTCTTTATTTGATTCGACGGCGGCAGCCAGATAGTCGGCGTAATTTCCGCTTGGATCAGCAGTACTTTTATTCATCATGCCAAATACTTTGTTCCATGCATCTTCATGATCAGCAAAGAGCTGATTCTCCTGCTGATATAAATCATCCAGCGTAGTGTTGGAACTGCCGGAAACTTCAGTGCCGGCTTCGGTCTGGGTATCGCGGGAAGCTTCTGTGTTTGAAGTTCCTTTTCCGCTACAAGCTGTAAACAATAATGCTGTACAGAGGGTAAAAATAGAAATAACGGTTCTTTTTGTTTTCATGAATAATTTCTCCTTTGAATAATTGATAATAAAATTAATGGTTACTTTTTGGAATATTGTTGTCTACGGATGCTCTTTTTTCGCATGGCATGCCCATAAACTGATAGTGGATGGCATCTTTAGGGCAGGCTTTTATACATGCTCCGCATCGTATGCATTCCGGATGATCCGGGGTCTTAAGCACATCAACATCCATTTTACAGGCATTGGAACATTGACCGCATCCGACACATTTACTGTTTTCAACCTTAATTTTAAGAAAGCTGACCTTGTTAAACAGTGAGTAGATTGCCCCGAGAGGACAAATCCATTTGCAGAAGGGTCTGTAAAACAAAATACTTAACACAACAACTGTAATTAAAATAAGGCATTTAAAAGAAAATAGCTTTCCCAGTGCAGATCGTATGGCAACATTTCCCAGTGAAAGAGGTATAGCCCCTTCCAGAACGCCTTGAGGACAAATGTATTTGCAGAAGAACGGATCCCCCATCCCAATGGAGTTCGTTACAAACATTGGCAGAAGTATAACGAAAACAATAAGGATAAGATATTTCAGGTATCTTAGTGGTTTCAGCCGGGCTGTAGAAAATTTTTCCCGGGAATTTTATGGATTAAATCCTGAAACCATCCAAACGGACACAAAAAACCACATATAAATCGCCCAAGTGTCACACCCAGTAAAATAAAAAATCCTGTTATGTAGTATGAAAATTTAAATCGCGATGAACCGACAACTGCCTGAAAAGCTCCGATAGGACAGGCTCCGGATGCAGCGGGACAGGAATAACAGTTTAATCCGGGTACACATACCGTTTTAGCACTGCCCTGATATATTTTACCCTTGAATAAATTGGGAATATGAATATTAGTAAGCAGCGTGGCAGCTGCCTGTATCCATCCACGTATTCCGGCAGCTCTTTTTGATATTATTTTTTTATTCTTATCCAATTCCGACACACTCCAGACATAATTTTATTGCTTTGCCAAGTACGGCAGCTGCTTCACCTCTGATTGCACCATAGCTGACCATAGTGATACCGGTGATAAGCAAGGCAATTTGAGATATTTTTTGACACTTCAAGATATTGTTGCTCCTTTCATTTATTGAATTTATTGACCTGCTGACCTGGGTATTATACAATAGCAGTTGTAAAATTTTTGTTAAGAAACAGGTGAAAGCTTTTGAGATTATTAATAGTTGAAGATGAGAAACAAATATGCGACACAATTGCAAAAAGTCTGTATGATGCCGGTTACGAGGTGGATACCTGCTATGACGGGGAAGAGGCACTGGAATGCATTCTGGCGGAGGATTATGATTTGATTGTTCTGGATCTGAATCTGCCGGGTATGGATGGAATGGACATTTTAAGGGAACTTAGACAGAAAAATGAGGAGACGAAGGTCCTGATATTATCTGCAAGAGGACAGATTGCCGATAAGGTTGAGGGACTGGATGCAGGTGCAAACGATTATATGGAAAAACCGTTTCATTTGCAGGAACTTGAGGCACGTATCAGAAGCCTGACAAGAAGAAAATTTGTGCAGAAGGATATATGCCTGGAAAGTGGTGAAATTAAGTTCAATACGATAAGACGCGAGGCATATGCAAAAGGGAAAATGGTTCCCCTGACAAGAAAAGAAAATGGTATTCTGGAATACCTTCTTCTTAATCTTGCAGACCGGTCAGCCAGGAGGAACTGATAGAACATGTCTGGGATGCATCCGTGGATAGCTTTAGCGGCTCCATCAGAGTGCATATGTCTTCGCTCAGAAGAAAACTGAAGTCCGTGCTTGGATATGATCCGGTTTTGAACAAGGTGGGAGAGGGGTATAAAATACGAGAGGAGTCCGATAAATGAGAAGAATGTCGTTGCAGTGGAGGCTTACCTGTATCATTACATTATATATTGCGGTTATATGTGGATGCCTGACTATGCTGGTCTATAAAAACGGTGTGTATTATATGGAATCCCTGCAGGAGACTGTTGATGCACAGGGAGATGGGAATGGAAATGAATCAGACGAAATATATATCAGTATTCCGGAAGACAAGTGGGACGAATTTGCAAATGATTTTTCGGTCCAGGTATACAACAATAAGACGGATTACAAAAAAAGCAGCCTGATAATTTCAGCTTTATTGGCACTTCTTGGTGGAGTGGCTACATATTTTATAAGTGGGCGTGCCCTCAGACCGATTAGAGAGTTTTCGGATAAAATCGAAGAAGTACAGGCACAGAATCTGGCAGATTCACGGATAGAAGAGAATCAGGTGAAAGAACTGAACCAGCTTAGTGCTTCATATAACAAAATGCTGGAACGCCTTTCGGATGCCTTTGAGATACAAAGACAATTTACCGCAAATGCAGCACATGAGCTTCGAACCCCACTGTCTTTAATGCAGGTACAGCTTGATTTATATAATTCCACCGGACATCCGGGCAATGATACGGATACTTTACAGACGATAAAGATGGTTACGGAACAGAATGACAGGCTCAGCAGGATGGTAAAGACACTTCTTGACATGAGCGAACTTCAGACGGTGGGAAGAGATGAGAAAATTGCAGTTGACGCTCTCATTGATGAAGTGCTGGCAGATTTGGAACCTCTTGCACAGGAAAAAAATATAAAGCTTGCTGGAAAATGCAAGAACACAACAATGGTCGGAAGTGATATTCTTATTTACAGGCTGGTATATAATCTTGTTGAAAATGCAATAAAATATAATCATTCAGGTGGACAGGTTACAGTTACTGCGTATCAGAAGGAAAAGCATGTTTATCTGTCAGTAGAGGATACAGGAAGCGGAATCCCGGAGGAACTACGGGAGCGCGTGTTTGAACCATTCTTCCGTGTGGATAAATCCAGAAGCAGGGAACTGGGGGGCGTAGGTCTGGGACTTGCTTTGGTTCATGAAATTGTGAGAGTGCATGATGGCAGTATAACAGTTAAGGCCAGTCCGTCTGGAGGGACGATTTTTGATGTGATTTTTTAAAGAGAATATATCTGATGTGCTTTTGAACAGCCAGAAATGGGAGGAAAGAAAATGCTGGAACGAAAAATAGTCCGTACAGCCAATGAAGATTTACCGGTAATTAAGGAAATGAATGCAGCCAGTAAAATGAAACTGGAAAAAAGAATGATAAACCTGTCCTTTATTGGAAGCGTACTCTTTGTAGTAGCAGAAGGAGTTATGGCATATATCAGTCATTCCCATGCAATATTGATGGACTGCGTATTTGATGTGACAGATTTAATAATGATAGGACCGTTTCTGGTGCTGGTGCCACTGTTATACCGGCCGGTAACGGAACGCAGACCATATGGGTTTTCCCAGGTGGAATCTTTATTTCTGGTAATCAAGTACAGTGTGCTTTTAGTAGTTACCATCCAGCTTTTAATTGACAGTGTTCAAAGCATCCTGCATGGCGGACA
This sequence comes from Roseburia sp. AF42-8, assembly GCF_003435965.1. Lineage (NCBI taxonomy): Bacteria > Bacillati > Bacillota > Clostridia > Lachnospirales > Lachnospiraceae > Roseburia > Roseburia sp. AF42-8. Next base: position 14,265 of record NZ_QTVB01000006.1, on the reverse strand, counting down.
TATGGTAAATGCCAGCCAGCTTGCAGGCTTTGAGTTTGGTGTATTTGCCGGCTGCCTTGTCATTTATTTCCTGCTTCATTATTTCAGTAAACGGTATGCATCCGTAGTGGTAAAAGCGGAAATGTATAACTGGAAACTGGATGTAGTCAGCAGTTTTGGCGTATCCGCCGCATTCTTCGGACAGTTCCTGCTGCAGAAGACACCGTACGAATGGCTGACACCGTACATAGACCCGGTAGTGGCAATTGTGATGGCATTAATCTTAATTGTAGAACCGGTGAAAATGATATTGCATGGACTCAGGGAGCTGGTGCTCTTTGCACCGGAGCAGGAAGTTATGGACCAGATACGTTCCATAGCAGAACAATATATGCAGACCTGTTCCTATACGATAGAATTCTTAGATGTCATCCAGACCGGACGAAAAACCTGGGTGGAAATATACATAGACAGTCCCAATGATATTATTACAATGCAGTCCCTCACCAGAATCAGAAATGGAATCCGGGAAGAATTAAAGAAATACTTTGATCAGATTTATGTGGAACTGATACCGGATTTGCCGGAATAAAAATAATACCGGACACAGGTGCCGGAGTGTATAAAAAGTGCCGATGGAATATTCCACCGGCACTTTTTATGAAACGGAGATGGCGGGATTCGAACCCGCGTGCCCCGGAGGGCTAACGCATTTCGAGTGCGCCCCGTTATGACCACTTCGATACATCTCCAGATAAAAAAGAGTGCATACACTTTGTTGGATTCGTGTGGTAAAGTGTTTTGCACAACAACATATATATCATACAATATTTTCCTGCCGGATGCAAGCAGATTTCATTGACAGACCCGGCAAATGCCCGTATAATATTATTTATATTGGTTATAGTGACCATAAGTAGGAGGATTAGACAAATGAATAATGAAAAAGAGTTCAAGCCGTATATTCCGGCAGACAAAGTTTTGCCGGAGCTTACGCCAATCTCTATTATTCTGGGTATCCTGCTGGCCGTAGTTTTCGGTGGAGCAAATGCATACTTAGGACTTAGAGTAGGAATGACAGTGTCGGCATCCATACCGGCAGCGGTAATTTCCATGGGAATTATCCGCGTAATTTTAAGAAGGGACTCCATTCTGGAGAATAACATGGTACAGACCATCGGTTCTGCCGGAGAGTCTCTTGCAGCAGGAGCAATCTTTACACTTCCGGCTCTGTTCATGTGGGCAGAGGAAGGTGGCACAAGCATGCCATCTTTAGTGGAAATCGCATTGATTGCATTAATCGGTGGTGTTATCGGAGTTATGTTTATGATTCCACTTCGTAGTGCGTTAATCGTACAGGAGCATGGAAAGCTTCCTTATCCGGAAGGAAAAGCATGTGCAGAAGTGCTGGTAGCCGGAGAAGAAGGCGGAGCAAAAGCAAGTACCGTATTTGCTGGTCTGGGAATTGCAGCAGCATACAAATTCATCACAGATGGTTTGAAAGTATTCCCGAGTGAAGTGACTTATGAAATCAAATCTTACAAGGGTTCCGGAATCGGAATGGATGTACTTCCGGCACTTCTTGGAGTTGGTTATATCTGTGGAGCCAGAGTATCTTCCTACATTTTTGCAGGTGGAGTAATCGGCTGGTTCGTACTGATGCCGTTAATCGCACTCTTTGGCGCAGACCTTACCATTTTCCCGGCAAGTGTTCCGGTATCTGAACTTGGCGCAGCAGGAATCTGGTCAAACTATATCCGTTACATTGGGGCAGGAGCAGTTGCTGCAGGCGGAATCATCAGTCTGGTAAAGAATCTGCCACTTATCGCAAAGACCTTCCGTCAGGCATTAAAGAGCTACGGAAGCAAAGGAAATGGCGACAACAGCCGTCTCAATAAAGATATTCCAATAAATATCGTAATTCTTACGATTGGAATCATGGCTATTATCATGTGGCTGGTTCCGGCAGTTCCGGTAAGCCTTCTTGGAGCAATTATTATTGTAATCTTCGGATTCTTCTTTGCAACCGTATCATCCAGAATGGTTGGTATCGTAGGAAGTTCTAATAACCCGGTATCCGGAATGGCAATTGCAACACTGCTTATCACAACTATGATTTTAAAAGCAACCGGAACCATCGGAATGCCTGGAATGGTAGCTTCTATTGCAATCGGTTCTGTCATCTGTATCATCGCAGCAATCGCCGGAGATACATCACAGGATTTAAAGACCGGTTATCTGGTAGGAGCAACACCTTGGAAACAGCAGGTTGGTGAAATCATCGGTGTGGCAGCGTCCGCTATTGCAATCGGTGGAGTATTATATCTGTTAAATGCAGCATGGAGCTATGGTTCCTCAGCAATCCCTGCACCGCAGGCAACCTTGATGAAGATGGTAGTAGAAGGAGTTATGGGCGGAAACCTTCCTTGGGTACTGGTATTTGCAGGCGTTGGTATTGCAGTAGTAGTAGAAATCCTTGGAATTCCGGTATTGCCATTTGCAGTAGGTCTTTACCTTCCGATTTACTTAAGCACACCAATGATTGTTGGTGGATTAATCCGCTTATACTTCGATAAGAAGAAGGGTGAATCTGAAGAAGAGAAGAAACACAAAGTGGAAAACGGAGTGCTTTACTCATCCGGCCTGATTGCCGGAGAGGGTCTGGTAGGAATACTCCTTGCAGTCTGCGCAGTCATTCCATTCAAGGGAGAGACCTTTGCAGATGCATTTAACTTATCTGCAATATTCGGCTTCAGTTTAGGAAACATTGGCGGACTGGTATTCTTTGCATTACTTGCCGTAACTTTAATCCTTTTCATCCGTGGAAAGAAGAAAAAAGAAAATTAAAAACAGAATCAAGTAGTTCTTACATCTGCCGTCTTGCGAAAAGGCGGCAGATGTTTTATACTGCTAGCGAAGATAACAGGAGGCAATATGGCAAAGAAAAAAGACAATTATTTAGATTATATCCCACGTCCGAATACATTATTTGAATGTAATAAGAACAAAGATGGCAAAATAGAAATAAAAATGCATAACAAAGGTGTGTTTAACAAAATCGCACAGGTGTTATTTAAGAAACCGAAATACAGCTATATCGAGCTGGATGAATTCGGCAGCTTCGTGTGGGAACAGATGGATGGAAAGAAAACCATCTATGAGATTGGTACACTGGTAAAAGAAAGATTCGGTGACAAGGCAGAACCTCTTTATGAGAGACTGTCCCAGTATATCAAGATTCTGCATAACAACCATTTTATCGTATATGAGAATAAATTAAGAAAGAAGGAATCATAATGAGCGCATTAGCAGGCTTAGAACCAAAAGAGGTATTTCATTATTTTGAAGAAATCAGCAATATTCCCCGTCCATCCTATAAAGAGGAGAAAATCAGCAATTATCTGGTAAACTTCGCAAAGGAACGGAACTTAGAATATTATCAGGATGAAGTAAAAAATGTCATTATCATCAAAGAGGCAGCACCGGGCTATGAAGATGTTGCACCGCTGATGATTCAGGGACATATGGATATGGTGTGCGAGAAAGAACCGGGCAGCACCATCGATTTTGAAAATGACGGACTGACACTGGAAGTAAATGGAGATTATATCAGTGCAAAGGGAACAACCCTTGGCGGCGACGATGGAATTGCAGTTGCATACGCACTGGCAATCTTAGACTCTGACAGCATTGCGCATCCACGTATCGAATTTATCTGTACCGTGTCCGAAGAGGTTGGCATGGAAGGAGCTGTAGCACTGGATGTTTCCCACTTGAAAGCAAAAAAGCTTCTGAACCTGGATTCCGAAAATGAAGGAATCATGCTGGTAAGCTGTGCCGGTGGATGCAGCACCGTATGTGAACTTCCGGCGGAATGGGAAAAGAGCGCAGGAAATCTTGTTTCTATTCATGTGGCAGGATTAAAGGGTGGACATTCCGGCGTGGAAATTGACAAAGGAAGAGCCAACTCCAACATTTTGCTGGGAAGAATTCTTTTGGAATTAAAAGATGAATATCATTATCAGATAGCAGCATTATCCGGCGGAAATAAGCAGAATGCCATTCCAAGAGAAAGTGCAGCAGAGCTTATGGTACAGGAAGATGCCACACAGCTTGTCCATAAAATAGAAGAAATTGCAGAGAAAATCACCCATGAATTTTCCACCAGTGACCCGGATATCCAGATATCCGTAGCAGTAGAAGAAAACTGTGAGAAGGAAGTATTAACAGAAGCTGCAGCAAGAAAAACAGTGCTTTTAATCAACCTGCTTCCAAATGGAATTCTTCGCATGAGTGATGACATCAAGGGACTGGTAGAGACTTCTTTAAACCTCGGCGTTCTGACTCTGGAAAAAGATAAGCTGACTCTGCAGTATGCCGTAAGAAGTGCAGTGGGAACCGCAAAAGAATATCTTTTGAAACGTATTGCTGCGCTGGTGGAAGAGTTTGGCGGAAGAGTCACCAATACCGGTAATTATCCTGCGTGGGAATACCGCAGGGATTCTGTACTCCGGGATGATATGGTCCGCATTTTCAAGGAAATGTATGGAAAAGAGCCGACCGTAGAAGCAATTCATGCCGGACTTGAGTGTGGCATTTTAGCAGGTAAGATTGACGGACTGGATGCTGTCTCCATCGGACCCGATATGATTGCCATTCATACCACAGAGGAGAAATTAAGCATTTCTTCCACAAAGAGAGTATGGGATTATATCCTGAAAGTAATTGCCTGTAAATAAATTGCTTAAGCGGGCATTATAGCTTGTACCCTAAAAAAAAATATATTATAATATATTCTGGATGTGTGGGCGTATGCACAACAATAAGCAAAGAAAGGGATGCAGCAAATGAAAAGAATAGGTATGTTGACCAGCGGCGGAGACTGTCAGGCATTAAATGCAGCAATGCGCAGCGTGGTAAAAGGATTAAGTCATAATGTGGATGAGTTGGAAATCTACGGTTTTTATAATGGTTACAAGGGATTGATTTATGGCGATTACCGCCTGCTTACATCAAAGGATTTTTCGGGAATCCTTACCAAGGGCGGAACCATCTTGGGTTCTTCCAGACAGCCATTTAAACTGATGCGTGTGCCGGATGAGAACGGGCTGGATAAGGTGGAAGCAATGAAGCAGACCTATCATAAACTGAAACTGGATTGTCTGGTAATCCTTGGCGGAAACGGAACACAGAAGACTGCCAATCTCCTTCGGGAAGAAGGATTAAATGTCATCCATCTGCCGAAGACCATCGACAATGATATCTATGGAACAGACATTACCTTTGGTTTCTATAGTGCAATCAATGTAGCATGTGCAGCTATTGATTGTATACACACAACAGCAGCATCCCATAATCGTGTCTTTATCGTAGAAGTCATGGGACATAAAGTGGGCTGGCTGACCCTGTACGCAGGTGTTGCCAGTGGAGCAGATATCATATTACTGCCGGAAATCCCATATGATATTGATAAAGTCATCGAAGCAATAGATAAGAGAACCAGGGATGGAAAAGGCTTTACCATTCTTGCAGTAGCAGAGGGTGCTATTTCCAAGGAAGATGCAGCACTTTCTAAGAAAGAATACAAAGAGAAGTTAAAGAATTATAAATATCCGTCTGTATCCTATGAGATTGCAGACCAGATTGAGAAACGCAGTGGCACCGAAGTACGTGTAACCGTACCGGGCCATACCCAGCGCGGTGGCAGTCCATGCCCATATGACCGTGCACTCTGTACACGACTTGGTGCAGCAGCAGCCCAGGCAATCATTGATGAAGATTACGGATATATGATTGCGATGATTAATGATAAGACAAAGCGTGTTCCACTGAAGGATGTGGCTGGCAAGTTAAAGACGGTTGACCCGGGCTGCCAGATGATTAAAGAGGCAAAGACCATTGGAATCAGCTTTGGAGATTAAGAGAAGCGAGGATGGAATAGATGTCATACATGGCACTTTACCGTAAGTTCCGCCCACAGGAATTCGCGGATGTCAAAGGACAGGAGCATATAGTAACAACCTTAAAGAACCAGATAAAGGCAGACCGTATCGGCCATGCATATCTGTTCTGTGGAACGAGAGGAACCGGTAAGACAACCATCGCAAAAATATTTGCCAAGGCAGTCAACTGCGAACATCCCGTAGATGGAAGCCCTTGTGGAGAATGTGCAAGCTGTAAAGCAATTGCGGCAGGAAGTTCCATGAATGTTATCGAAATTGATGCGGCATCCAATAACGGTGTAGATAATATCCGTGAAATCCGGGAAGAGGTAGCATACCGCCCGACAGAAGGAAAATACAAAGTTTATATCATAGACGAGGTGCACATGCTCTCCATCGGAGCCTTTAACGCTTTGTTGAAGACCCTGGAAGAGCCGCCTTCCTATGTCATTTTTATACTGGCAACTACGGAAGCCCATAAGATACCGATTACGATTCTTTCGAGATGTCAGCGGTATGATTTCCGGAGGATTTCCATTGAGACCATATCAGACCGCCTGATGGAACTGATGGAAAAGGAAAATGTGGAAGTGGAAGAACGGGCAATCCGCTATATTGCCAAAGCGGCAGACGGATCCATGCGGGATGCCTTAAGCCTTTTAGACCAGTGCATCGCCTTTTATCTGGGACAGAAGCTGACCTATGACCATGTGTTAGAGGTGCTGGGTGCAGTAGATACGGAAGTCTTTTCTAAATTACTGCGGAAAGTGCTGGCAGAAGATGTGGCAGGAGCCATTTCGCAGTTAGAAGAGCTGGTCATCGAGGGAAGAGATTTAGGACAGTTTGTCAATGACTTTACCTGGTATTTAAGAAACCTGCTTTTGTTAAAAGGCTCAGACGATATGGAAGAAGTCTTAGATATGTCTTCTGAGAACATGGCACTTTTAAAAGAAGAAGCCCGGTTGGTAGAAGCAGATGTACTGATGCGGTATATCCGGATTTTCTCCGAGCTGTCCAATCAGGTAAAATATTCTTCCCAGAAACGAATCTTAATTGAAATCGCAATAATTAAATTATGTAAACCTGCAATGGAGACCAACATGGATTCCATTACAGACCGGTTAGCAAAGTTAGAAAAGAAGATGGAGCAGGGAATTCCCATGGCAGCACCGGTGAATACCGCGACACAGCCGGCCGAGGCAGCAGCACCGGTCAGCCGTCCGCCAATGCCAAAAGCAATCCCGGAAGATGTGGAACAGATTGTAAAGAACTGGAATTCCATTCTACCGAAGATGAGCGGCGTGGTGCGCACCTATCTTAAGTCGGCACATTTAAGTCTTGGCGGAGATGACCGTCTGATGATTGTATTGGATGACCCGGTTGCAGCAGGCTACGTGGAAGAGGAAGACCACAGAAATGAAATCCGACAGGTGATTTCTGATTATATAGAAAAAGAAGTGGAGATTCAGATTCAGCAGAATCAGTCGAATCGTCCGTTTGAAGAATCCTATGTGGATTTGTCACAGATAATCAATATGGATATAACCATTGAAGATGAATAAAATACAGGAGGAAATGGAAACATGGCAAAAAGAGGCGGAGGATTTCCGGGCGGAATGCCGGGAAATATGGGAAACCTTATGAAACAGGCACAGAAGATGCAGCGCCAGATGGAAGAGGCATCCAAGGAGTTAGAGGAGAAAGAAGTAACAGCCGCAGCAGGTGGCGGTGCAGTTGAGGTTACAGTCTCCGGTAAGAAAGAAGTAACCAAAGTAAAGATTGATCCGGAAGCAGTTGACCCGGATGATGTAGAAATGTTAGAAGACATGATTATGGCAGCAACCAATGAGGCACTGCGCCAGATTGAAGAATATTCCCAGCAGTCCATGTCCAAGATTACCGGTGGCATGGGTGGACTTGGCGGCGGATTCCCATTCTAATCAGCTGAAGGAGAAGAGGAAGCAGAATGGACTATTACAGCAGTCAGATAAGCCGTCTGATAGAACAACTTTCCGGCTTGCCGGGAATTGGACCAAAGTCGGCGCAGAGACTGGCATTTCATATTTTGAATATGCCGGAAGAAAATGTGGAAAAATTAAGTCGTTCCATATTAGATGCAAGACAGAATATACACTACTGCAAAGAGTGCCTGACCCTGACCGATGATGAACTCTGCCCGATATGCAAAAATCCCCAGCGGGATCACAGCGTAATCATGGTAGTAGAGGACACCAGGGATCTGGCAGCTTATGAGAAAACTGGAAAATATGAAGGAGTATATCATGTACTTCATGGGGCAATATCTCCGATGCTTGGAATCGGACCGAATGACATTAAGCTCAAGGAGCTGATACATCGGCTGGAGGGTGATGTAAGAGAAGTCATCATCGCCACCAATTCAAGCTTAGAGGGAGAGACAACAGCAATGTATATCAGCAAGCTGGTGAAACCGACTGGAATCAAGGTCTCAAGAATTGCCAGCGGCGTCCCTGTGGGAGGGGATTTGGAATACATTGACGAGGTAACATTACTTCGCGCGTTAGAGGGACGTGTGGAGTTGTAATGGATACAAACAAGCTTATTCATGAGAAAGGTTAAGTAAAATGACGAATGCAGAGTTGGAAAAAAAGGCAAATGAAGTAAGACAAAGTATTGTTACGGCATTGCACAGTGCAAAATCCGGACATCCAGGCGGATCACTTTCCGCAGCAGATATTATGACATATCTGTATTTTGAAGAGATGAATGTGGATCCGAAGAATCCGAAGATGGCAGACCGCGACAGATTTGTGCTGTCGAAAGGACATGTAGCTCCGGCATTATATTCTGTACTGGCACACAAAGGATATTTTCCGGTAGAAGATCTTGTGACACTGCGTCATACAGGTTCTTATTTACAGGGACATCCGGATATGAAACATATTCCGGGTGTTGATATGTCTGCAGGTTCCTTAGGACAGGGATTGTCCTGCGCAGTAGGAATGGCACAGGCTGGTAAGATGGATGATAAGGATTATCAGGTATATGCAATGTGTGGTGATGGTGAGATTCAGGAAGGACAAATCTGGGAAGCTGCCATGTGGGCAGGCGCACATCACTTAGACAACCTGACTGTAATCGTAGATAACAATAACCTTCAGATAGATGGAACGGTAGAAGAAGTATGTTCTCCATATCCGATTGATAAGAAATTTGAAGCATTCAATTTCCATGTAATCAATATCAATGGAAATGATATGGAAGAAATCCGTAATGCCTTTGCAGAAGCAAAGAAAGTAAAAGGCATGCCGGTTGCAATCATCGCAAAGACCACCAAAGGAAAAGGAGTTTCCTTTATGGAAAATCAGGTGGGCTGGCATGGAAAAGCTCCAAACGACGAGCAGTACGAACAGGCAATGGAAGAATTGAAGAAAGCAGGTGAAGCATTATGTCAGAAGTAAAGAAGATTGCAACAAGAGAAAGCTACGGTAATGCTTTAGTAGAACTGGGCAGGGAACACACAGACCTTGTAGTATTAGATGCCGATTTGGCAGGTGCAACCAAGACGGAAATCTTCAAGAAAGCATTTCCGGAACGTTTCTTGGACTGTGGAATTGCAGAAGCAAATATGGCTGGAATCGCAGCAGGACTTTCTACCTGCGGTAAAGTTCCATTCATGAGCTCCTTTGCAATGTTTGCAGCAGGACGTGCTTATGAGCAGGTGCGTAACGCAATCGGATATCCACACCTGAATGTAAAAATCGGTGCAACCCATGCAGGAATCTCTGTAGGAGAAGACGGTGCAACCCACCAGTGCTTAGAAGACCTTGCACTGATGCGTGAAATTCCTGGAATGGTAGTGATTAATCCGAGTGATGATATTGAAGCAAAAGCTGCAGTAAAAGCGGCATATGAACATGTAGGACCGGTTTACCTCCGATTTGGCAGACTTGCAATTCCTGTATTTAACGATAACGAAGATTACAAATTCGAAATCGGAAAAGGAATCGTCTTAAAAGAAGGAAAAGATGTTACCATCTTTGCAACCGGACTGGAAGTAAGCGAGACATTAGCAGCAGAGAAAATGTTGGCAGCAGATGGCATTGATGCAGAGATTATCAACATCCATACCATTAAGCCAATCGATGCAGAATTAGTTGCTGCATCAGCCACAAAGACAGGCAAAGTCGTAACCGTAGAAGAGCATTCCATCATCGGTGGACTTGGAAGTGCTGTATGTGAAGTCCTTTGCGAGAAAGCACCGGCCAAAGTGCTCCGCATTGGCGTAAATGATACCTTTGGCGAGTCAGGCCCGGCACCGGAACTGATTGCAAAATACGGACTGGATGCAGAAAGTATCTACAAAAAGGTAAAAGCCTTTGTAAAAGAAAACTAAAAAAGACAAAAAGGAAAGCTGTCACTGAAAAAGTGGCAGCTTTTTTCGTAAAAATCTGTCAGAAACTTCATTTTTCGCCATCCATGATATGGCAAAAAATCCGCCGCCTCTGTGTTATGGTTGTCCCAGGACAAGAGGAAAGGGGCGGCAGAAGTGATAGAGATTATACAACGGAAGGAAATAGAAAATTCAGCAACAGGAAATGCACCGGCAGGAAATACCGCAACAGGAAATATAGTGACAGAAAATAGAAGAACGAACGAGAAGGCGGAGGATACGGCAACGTTTCCACGAAATTTCCGCCAGATTGGGACGCCAGAGGGTGAAAAACACATTTTCATAGAAGATTATGTATACACCTATCTGCATCCGGCATTTCTCGGAATGAATGAACGGAGGGTATGCATTCTGGTGGGCAGAACCGAAACCCATGGCAAAAACACGAATATCTATGTAAATGGAGCATTTGAATTGCTGGAAATTGCATATTGTGGGACAGCTCCGGTTTTTCAGGAGAAAATCCGGACAGAAATATGCACCTTAATTAAACGCTATTTTGATGGAAGCACCCTGCTGGGCTGGTTTTATGATGAGAAGGGGACAGCACCCTGCCTGACACCGGAACTGGAACGGATACTGAAAAATTTCTTTGGGGGAAACAATAGGCTTCTGCTGCTGTCGGATTCCCTGGAAAAAGAAGAAGCGTTATACATATATGAAGATGGAGCCGTTCATAAAAAAGAAGGCTATTATATCTATTATGAACGCAACCAGGCGATGCAGGAGTATATGATAGTATCGCGGAAAGACACACCGCAGGAAGTGAAACCGGAGGAGGTCCGGGATGAGGCATTAAAAAACTACCGGGAGCTGGTCTTAAACAGACCAAAGAAGAATTTTCAACTGCCGGCATTTCATTCACTGGTTTATGGAAGTGGTCTTCTGGTGGTCATTGCAATTATAGTCGTCGGCATCAGCATGTTTAATAATTATGAGAAAATGAAGAAACTAGAAACTGCGGTCAGTGTCATGGAACAGAAAAATGATTCATCAGGAACAGACCCTGCACCGGATACGGAAACCCAGACAAAGCTGGTCATCGAGGACCTTGCGGGACAGGTAGAACCAACGGAAAAAGAGAATGCAGAAAACTTACAGGTTGCGGACAACACGGCAGCACCGGATAACATGGCAGCACCGGACAGCACGGCAGCACAGGATAGCACGGCAGCACCGGATAACACTGCAACACAGGATAACACGGCAGCACCGGATAATACATCTGACCAGGCAGCATCCGCAAGTACACAGCCCCGGTCCGAGGCGGAAATTATATTGCAGCAGGGCTATTATATCGTGCAGCCGGGAGACAGCATGATTTCCATCAGTAAAAAGATATATCAGGATGCTTCCCATGTGGCAGATTTGTGTGCGGCAAATGGGATTGAAAATGTCGATAATATAAAGGTTGGCGAAAAATTAATACTTCCATAAGAAAAAAATAATGCCGAAACATGGAATATAGGCTATAATCAATAGAAGAGTGAAGAGAACAGCAGGAGTTAAGAAACAGAAATGGCAGATAAAACACAGTTTCGTACCATCGAAACAGACGAAGAAGAACTGAATACCAAAATACGGAAACATCGTTTGAAAATAATAAAAATCATATTGTTGTTGCTGGCACTGGCAGCTGTTGCAGCATTGGGGATTTTCTTTTTTCAGAAATTGCGGAAATATAATAGTTACACGGTAGAAAAAAGCGTGGAACGTCAGGACACTGCTGGAAGCCAGTTTCTTGCATATGGAAATGGTTTTATCAAATATAGTAACGATGGGGCAATTTATACCGACGCCAATGATGAAGTGTACTGGAACCAGACCTATGAGATGAAAGAACCAATGGCAGATGTCTGTGAGGATTATGTGGCATTGGCAGATAGGGGCGGAACTGAAATCTATATCATGAATCAGGCGGGAATGCAGGGCAAAATTGAGACACCGATGAACATCTCCAGAATAAGCGTAGCCAACCAGGGCGTTGTGGCAGTATGGATGGAGAGTGACGGAGAGAATTACATCCGTATGTATGACCAAAATGGCAAAAATCTGGTGTCCGGCGCATTCTATACAGAAAAAAGCGGTTATCCGCTGGATATTTCCCTTTGCAATGATGGAAAGAAATTAGCAGTGTCCATGCTCACGGTCAATAATGGAGAAGTATGCAGCACAATCAAATTCTACAATTTTGGCTCAGTAGGACAAAATGAGATTGATTATATGGTAGGAAGCTTCGACTATCCGGATGTGATAATACCTCAGATAGAATTTACCGATAACAACCGTCTGGTGGCATTTGGCGATTCCAAAATTATTTTGTTCAGAGGTACCCAGAAACCGGAGCCGGATGATGAAATTACGCTGAACCAGGAAATAAAGAGTGTATTTACCAGTGAAAATTATATTGGCATCATTTACAATAATGATGTGCAGGCAGAATTCGATACCGAAAGCACAGAAGAAAGCCGCCATATGGAAATTTATAATACCGGTGGCAAACATGTATTGAGCAAGGATTTTACCATGGATTATGAAAATGTGGACTTCCTTGGAAATGGAGAAATCTGTATCCGGAACGCCACAGAGTGTCAGATTTACAATACATATGGTGTAAAGAAATTTTCCTATACATTTGATACACCGCTGTATGATGTGATTTCAGACGGCAGCCAGAATGGTTATATATTTATAATGGAAGGAACAACAGAGAAGGTAAGACTGAAGTGAATTGGTTATTGATATGTGTGATTGGAATCCTGGTAGTATGTGCCCTGGAGGGATACTTCCGTGGATTTATAAAAATAGTATTCTCCCTGCTTGCAATGATTATCACCCTTGCAGTGGTGTCGGTTGCAGCTCCAAAGATTACAACCTATATAGAAGAAAACACAGAGCTGGATGAGAGAATCACGGAGAAATGCTTAGAGCATGTGGAAAAAAATGCGCAGGACCGGCTGGACCGGGAAGCACAGGAGAAGTCCGAAGAGACCAGACAGCAGTTAGAAGAAAATGGTATCAGTGGCGGAGAACTGGATGCCCTTATGGACAAAGCGGCAGAAGCGGGAAGTGATGCGGTCCATCAGGCGCTGGCAGATAGCGGAGTTTATCAGGCAATGGCACAAAAAATCACGCATTTTATCATCAGCCTGATTGCCTGCATAGTGACATATGTGGTGGTATATCTGGTTCTTCATATTATTTTGAATGTGCTGGATCTGGTGGTGAAGCTTCCGGTTCTGAAAGGAATCAACCGGTTCATGGGAATGTTGGCAGGCGGTGTGAAAGGATTTCTTATAGTCTGGGTGGCATTTTATCTGATACATATTATGGCAGCCACAGAATGGGGCACGCGGCTGGTGACATATATCGGAGAAAATGAGTTCCTCGCATTCCTCTATCAGCATAATCTTCTGGTACAGATATTTGCCGGGATTTTCTAAAATGTATAAAAAATTTAAAATGACATAAAAATATCAGCAAATAGATATTGTAGGATGAAAAAACAGAATCCACAATATCTATTGCTTTTTGTTAGAAACCACAAACCGCCTGAAAAAAGTGTGTAAAAAAACCGAAAAAAGGGTGTTGACATCCCGAAAATGACGTGCTATTATAAAACTCCACCGCGCAGAAAACACCTGTTGCGGCGGGAGATAAGAATTTAAAAAATGAAAAAAGTTGTTGACAAAAGCTGACAGACATGATATTCTGTAAAAGTTGCAGGTCAGCAACAAAACACAAAGAACCTTGATAACTGAACAGTGAAATAACCTTGAAAGATTTTGAGAAAAACGTAATCAAAAGATTACAAAATCATTCAGGACAGCATCTCTATTCAATAGAAGAATGCGACCTAAAACAGTAAACTTTAGGATATTTAGCCAAGCTAGATTTCTGAAAGGACAAACA